>NZ_JBSFLZ010000065.1:0-36946 GCF_053599315.1 Saccharopolyspora sp. NPDC000995 | reverse complement strand
ATCACCTCATCAACCACATCCCGAGGAACCGACGAAGCCAAAACCCCCAGCGACACCAGATCCGTCAACCGGGCACCAGCCGCCACACCATCACCAGCCACAGCCCAAGATCACACCACAAGATCAAAATAAGCTAAGCGGCATTGCAGTTATAGCGTCGTTATAGCGCCGCCGCCGGCGGATCGGGCAGGCCCGGCCGAGATCACGCATCAGCTTGAGCACGGTCTTCTTCGCCACCCGCCACCCCGCCTTGCGCAGGTCCTGGTGGACGATGCGATGCCCGCGCCGCCTGCCGGCCTCGAACGCCGTGGTGATCGCGGCCTTGAGCTCGGTGTGTGGATCGGGCCGGTCCAGGCGGGCCTGGTGATAGAAAAACGTCGACCGGGCCAGCCCGGCGACCTCAAGCAGCGTCTCGAGGCGATGTCGTGCCCTGAGGGCGATCACAGCGGCTACTTTCGCCGCTGTTCCCGCATCGTCAGGGCACGCAATTTTCCCAGGTAGGCGTTCTCTGCACGCAACCGCTCGTTCTCCCGGCGCAATGCTTCGAGCTCGCTTTTCCCGCCCGATTCCTGGTCAGCGGACTTGGGTGGGCGGCCCCGGCGTTTCGGGCGCAGCCCGTCCTCCCCTTCCCGGCGATGGATCCGCACCCAGGTCCTGACCAGATTCGGTGACGACAGGTCGAACTCGCGGGCCAAGTCGAGCTGTGTTTCACCGGCGAGAAACCGTTGCACCACTTCGAGTTTGAACTCGAAGGAGAACGACCCCTTGGGGGCTTGCTCACCGACACCCCGAGCCGGGCCGCCACCGACTTACTGGCCAAACCTTCACCGAACAACCCTATCGCCGCGGCACGCTGCTCCACGGTCAACGAGCTGGCCTTCAGCATGCAACTGCTCCCCGAAGATCGGAACTGAATTTCTCAGTCCAACCTCCGGGGACCAGTTCAGATTGGTCGGAGGCGCCCTTACGCTCACTACTTGCGGCCGGTGACGGCGAGGCCGAGACCGATCATGGCGTGAGCGGGCGACTGCTGTGCAGCACCTTGATGCCCAGGTAGACGAGGTACTGGCAAGCCAACACGCCAGACGCCGGCGGCTTTCACCGTGCAGCTTCGTGCCGCGGCGCCACGCACTAGCTTCTACTGTGGACACATGCCGCTGCGCTCGCTGCTGTCCTGGACCGTGCTAGTGCCGGTGCTCGCGATCATCACGCTGGTCATCACCTGGACCCACAAGGAACTCGGCATCATCCCGGTGGTCATCGTCGCGATCCTGCTCGCGGGCGCGGTGCTGACCGCCGTGCACCACGCCGAGGTCGTCGCCCACCGGGTGGGCGAACCGTTCGGCTCGTTGGTCCTGGCGGTGGCCGTCACGGTCATCGAAGTAGGGCTGATCGTCACGCTGATGAGCTCCGGCGGCCCAGCATCCGCGACGCTGGCGCGAGACACGATCTTCGCCGCTGTCATGATCACCACCAACGGCATCATCGGCCTATCCTTGCTGGTAGGGGCGCTCCGCTACGGGGTGACGCCGTTCAACGCCGAAGGCACTGGTGCGGAGCTGGCGACGGTGACGACGCTGGCCGCGTTGAGCCTGGTGTTTCCGACCTTCACCACGACCCTGCCGGGCCCGGTTTACTCGGCGCCGCAGCTGGCGTTCGCCGCGGTGGCCTCGCTCGTGCTGTACGGCATGTTCGTGTTCACCCAGACCATCCGGCATCGGGACTTCTTCCTGCCGGTCACCGACGAGGGCACCCTCGCCCCGGAGGAAGGCCACGCGCCGCCGCCGAGCGGAGGCCGGACCGCGGCGAGCCTCGTGCTGCTGGTGATTGCACTGGTTGCCGTCGTAGGGCTGGCGAAGGTGGAGTCTCCGGCGATCGAGTCAGCGGTTGAGGCGGTCGGCTTCCCGCAGTCCTTCGTCGGCGTGGTGATCGCCCTGCTGGTGTTGCTGCCGGAGACGATCGCGGCGGTGCGCGCCGCCGCCCGCCAGCGGGTGCAGATCAGCCTTAACCTCGCCTACGGCTCGGCGATCGCCAGCATCGGCCTGACGATCCCGGCGATCGTGCTCGCCTCGATCTGGCTGGACGGCCCGCTGCACCTCGGCCTCGGCGGAACCCAGCTCGTGCTGTTCATCCTGACGGTCATCGTCAGCGTCCTCACGGTCGTACCCGGACGCGCCACTCGCCTGCAAGGCGGCGTCCACCTCGCCGTCCTCGCGGCCTTCATCTTCCTGGCCGTCAACCCGTGATCGTGCCACCACGAACACCCAGCCCCAGCCCCACCCAGCCCACGCCGCTGCCCTCCGGCGGTGCTCAATGCCCGAGCTAATTAGGGTGATCAGCGCCGCGTTCTTGTCGGCGTGTTCTAATTGTCCACAGTAGACTAATGGGAAGATGGTGGTCGGCCCGACACCTTCCGGCGTGAAATCTCCTTCACGCGAAGTTTCCGGCCGGTCAACGGTATAGATTGCCGGTGGCGTTTCTTCTTGAACCGATGAAAGCCTGTCGGGCGCAGAAATTGTGGTGGGCTGCATCCAGCTGCCTCGGTATCTGCTGGGCGGTGCGTGCTGGCAACTCTCGCAGCCACTGGTTTTCCTTGCCAGCTTTGGCGACTCTGCGCGCTGCTCCACTGTGCGGAGGGTGGCCCGCTGGCGGACTCTTATGTCGGATTCGCTGCGCCAAGGTGCAATTCCACACGGCACGGCAGGAATGCGACCACGATGTCAGCCGTTGCGACTGAATGTCGTCCGGGTAGAGGCGGTACGTCCGTGCGCAATTCGCCTGCATGAAGATCACCGTGGGTACGGGCGCTGGCAAAGTTGTGTGCAATGTCCGCGGTTGAGCGGGTCTTTCGGCCGTGCCGGTTCTTCCGCGGAGCGGGGATCCTGGCGCCCGAGCACGAGCCGATTTGCTTTCGGAGGACTGATGTGGGTGTGCCGGGCGTTGCGAAATGGCATGTGGCGGGCGACTGGTTTGACACGTGCAAGTGCGAGATCCCGTGCCCGTGCTCTTTTGCGCAGGCGCCGACCTACGGCGACTGCGACGGGATCCGGCTGTGGCACATCCGAACCGGCGACTACGGCGACCTGGGGCTCAGCGGCCTGAACGTCGCGATGCTCGTTTCCTACGCCGGGAACGTCTGGGCGGGGGAGCACCACGATGCGCGCGCCGCGTTCTTCTTCGACGAGCGCGGCGGCGAGGCGCAACTCGCGATGCTTCGTACGATCTTCACTGGGCGGGCCGGAGGTTGGCCGCAGCGGTTCATCGAGATGCTCCGGCCCGAGATCGTGGCCTTGGAGTCGAGCCCGATCGAGGTCGGCATCGCCGACGACCTGGCCGGGTGGAGCGTCCGGCTCCCCGGATTCGCGGAGGCGACCGTTGAAGCGCTCACCGGCCCAACTGCCGCCGAAGGCGTCCGGGTGCAGGTGCACAACCTGCCGGGCGCGGAGGTCGGCCCGGGTCAGCCGCCCGCGACCTGGGGGCGGGCGACTCTCGACCGGGCCGACGCGTTCGGCTTCAGCTGGGAGCGGGTGGGCAACTCCAGCACGCACATCCCGTTCGACTGGACGGGACCGGGTGCGGCATGACCCGATCGGAGGTTTAGGACGTGTTTTATAAGCGGCGGCAGCCCGCTTGCGGTGTGGGAGGGACTCAACTGGCACCGCCGCGGGTTATCAGGGGCTGGGCCCGCCGAAGGGCTCTCGGCGAGGCCAGTCCCCGACGCGGTGAATTGGCTCAAGATGTCGGGGATCCCGCAGCGAGAAGGGCTCCGAGGTTCGGCTACCCGCACCGCTACGCAAAACCACTTTCGAAACAGGCCTTAGTAGACGGGGCCGGTGTAGTTCTCGCCCGGGCCCTGCCCCGGTGCGTCCGGGTGGGTGGAGGCCTCGCGGAACGCGCGCTGCAGCGTCTGCAGGCCGTCGCGGACCGGACCCGCGTGCGGTCCGAGGTACTCGACCGAGGCGGTGACCAGCCCGGCCAGCGCGGTGATCAACCGGCGCGCCTCGTCCAGGTCGCGCTCCGCCGCCGTGTCCGGGTCCTCGGCGGCCAGCCCCAGCTTCTCCGCCGCCGCGGACATCAACATGACCGCCGCGCGGCTGATCACCTCGACGCTGGGAACATCGGCGAGCTCGCGGACGTTGAGTTCCATGTCTGCGTCGGGTGCCTGCTCACCTGGCAGGTCGGACGTGGTTGGGGGCGGGGTTGGCCGCGGTTCGGTCACGCCTGCTACCCTGACACGCACGACCAGCCCCTGCTCAAGCGGGGGCGGCAAAGTGGAGTCCCGCTCCCACCCGAGTAGCCGCCAAAGGCTTCCGGGTCCCGGTCCTGTCGACGGTGTGAGCCGTTGGTGGCACGAACGGTATTGCGGTACCGGTTCGATCGGTATGGAGTCAGGGTCCCGCGGTCCGCGCAGGCGGAACGACGGGACCTCTGCATTCCGGGGTGAGCTCTACGCGCCGCGGTGCAGTCAACTACAGCCATCGAACCGAGGAGGGCCCATCAGCTCCGAGACGCGCATCAACGACCGCATCCGGGTTCCGGAGGTCCGGTTGGTCGGACCGAACGGTGAACAGGTCGGGATCGTCCGCATCGAGGACGCGCTCCGGCTTGCCCAGGAAGCGGATCTGGACCTTGTCGAGGTCGCCCCGCAGGCGCGCCCGCCGGTCTGCAAGCTCATGGACTACGGCAAGTTCAAGTACGAGAGCGCGCAGAAGGCTCGCGAATCGCGTCGCAACCAGCAGCAGACCGTCATCAAGGAGCAGAAGCTCCGGCCGAAGATCGACCCGCACGACTACGAGACGAAGAAGGGCCACGTGTCCCGCTTCCTCAACCAGGGTCACAAGGTCAAGGTGACGATCATGTTCCGCGGTCGTGAGCAGTCGCGTCCCGAGTTGGGCTTCCGCCTGCTGCAGCGACTGGCCAATGACGTGTCCGAACTCGGGTTCATCGAGGCGAACCCGAAGCAGGACGGTCGCAACATGATCATGGTTCTTGCGCCGCACAAGACGAACAAGACCAAGCCCAAGGCGAACGCTTAAATCCGCAGGGCTCGTGATGTGACGCCGGGCCGGGACGCAGTCCGCGCCCCCGCCCGGCATCAGTACGAAACGAGGACGAGAAGATGCCGAAGAACAAGACCCACAAGGGCACCTCGAAGCGATTCAAGGTGACCGGCACGGGGAAGCTGCGGCGCGAACAGGCCGGTCGTCGGCACATCCTGGAGAAGAAGTCCAGCCGTGTCACCCGCCGGCTCGAGGGCACCGAAGCGGTGGCCAAGGCCGACGTCAAGCGCATCAACCGACTGCTGGGTCGCTGAAACCCGACCCGCTGCGCCCGAAGCAGCAGGTCAGTAACGCAGTTCCAGCAACCCGCTCGGGCGGTTCCCCGCCCCCGATGAGATAACAGGACGGACCCCGTGGCACGCGTCAAGCGGGCAGTCAACGCCCAGAAGAAGCGCCGCACCATTCTCGAGTCGGCCCGCGGCTACCGCGGTCAGCGCTCCCGGCTGTACCGCAAGGCCAAGGAGCAGATGCTCCACTCGATGACCTACGCCTACCGCGACCGGCGGGCCCGCAAGGGTGACTTCCGGAAGCTGTGGATCACCCGCATCAACGCCGCGACCCGGCAGCACGGCCTGAGCTACAACCGATTCGTGCAGGGCCTTAAGGCCGCCGAGGTCGAGGTCGACCGGAAGATCCTTGCCGAACTCGCGGTCAACGACCCGCAGGCCTTCGCCGCGCTGGTCGAGGTGGCTCGCAAGAACCTGCCGGAGAGTGTGGCCTGATCACCGAAGGCCCCTCCGCAGCACCGCGACCCGGGACGACGACTCCGCTCACGCAGCGATCGTCCCGGGTCGCGGTCGCTCGTAAGCTCACCCGCCGAGCCGGCCGGGAGAAGGCCGGGGCGTTCCTTGCCGAAGGCGCCCAGGCGGTGGGCGAGGCGCTGACCGCGCACGCCGACGGGGTGCTGCGGGTGCGCGACGTCTTCGCCACCGAGCAATCCGGGCATGCCGAGTTCCTGGACCGGGCCCGCGCCGAGTCGGTGCCGGTCCACCTGGTCACCGAGCGGGCCGCGGCGTCGCTGTCGGAGACGGTGACCCCGCAGGGTCTGGTCGCGGTCTGCGACCTGCCGGACACCACGCTGTCCGCCGCGCTCGCCGAGCGCCCGAAGCTGGTCGCGGTGCTGGTCGGCGTGGCCGATCCGGGCAATGCGGGAACCGTGGTCCGGGTCGCCGACGCGGCTGGAGCCGGCGCCGTGCTGTTCGCCGGCGACACCGTCGACGCCTACAACGGCAAGGCGGTGCGGGCGTCCACCGGAAGCCTCTTCCACCTGCCCGTCGCGCGTGACCGCGACGTCTCAGCTGTGCTCTCCGCCTGCCGGGCGGCCGGGCTCCGCATGGTCGGCGCCGACGGCTACGCCACCGGTGACCTCGACACGGCCGACCGCGACGGCGAGCTCGCCGAGCCCACGGCGTGGGTGTTCGGCAGTGAAGCCCACGGGCTACCGGATGAGGTGAAATCCGAACTGGATGTCACGCTCCGAGTCCCGCTCTACGGGCGTGCGGAAAGCCTCAACCTGGCCACGGCCGCAGCAGTCTGCCTCTACGCTTCAGCCCGAGCCCAGCACCGCCGGTGATGGCGATTTCGCATGAAATCGGCGACCGGCGCAGCTCAGGGGCGACCCATCACCGGATCTCGGCGAAAAGCGGTTGGGGCCGTCGCATAGACTCTGGGGGCTAGCTTGGGGCTTGAGTCGTATGCCAACGAGCAGGTTCGCCGACCTGGGCACTGCCGCTCAGGGATCGGGCACCGATGCCTGTCGGATCAACGGGAGTCACGCACTAACGATGTCTGGAGCCAACGACCCGTACGACCCGAAAGAGGTCGCCGCGCTGTCGCCGGAGACGCTGGACCGCGCGGTGGTCGAGGCCAGCAAAGCCTTCGCCGCCGCCGCCGACCTCGACGCGCTGGCCGCGGTCAAGCCCGCGCACCTCGGTGACCGTTCGCCGCTGCTGACCGCGCGCCGGGAGATCGGCGCGCTGCCGCCGAAGGCGCGCTCGGAGGCGGGCAAGCGCGTCAACCAGGCCCGCGAGGCCATTCAGGGCGCTCTCGACGAGCGCCGCGCCGCCCTGCAGGCCGAGCGCGACGAGCGGGTGCTGCGCGAAGAGACCGTCGACGTCACGCTGCCCTGGGACCGGGTCCCGGCCGGTGCGCGCCACCCGATCACCCAGCTCGCCGAGGACATCGAGGACACCTTCGTGGCGATGGGCTGGGAGGTCGCCGAAGGCCCCGAACTGGAAGCCGAGTGGTTCAACTTCGACGCGCTGAACTTCGGCAAGGACCACCCGGCGCGCACCATGCAGGACACCTTCTACGTGGGCCCGGAGAACTCCGGGCTGGTGCTGCGCACCCACACCTCGCCGTCGCAGGTCCGCGCGCTGCTGGACCGCGAGCTGCCGGTGTACGTGGTCTGCCCGGGCCGCACCTTCCGCACCGACGAGCTGGACGCCACCCACACGCCGGTGTTCTCGCAGGTCGAGGGCCTGGCGGTGGACAAGGGCCTGACCATGGCGCACCTGAAGGGCACGCTGGACGCGTTCGCCCGGTCGATGTTCGGCCCGGAATCCAAGACCCGGCTGCGGCCGTCGTACTTCCCGTTCACCGAGCCGTCGGCCGAGATGGACGTGTGGTTCCCGGAGAAGAAGGGCGGCGCCGGCTGGGTCGAGTGGGGCGGCTGCGGCATGGTCAACCCGAACGTGTTGCGCGCCTGCGGCGTCGACTCCGAGGTCTACACGGGCTTCGCCTTCGGCATGGGCCTGGAACGCACGCTGATGTTCCGCAACGGAATCCCCGACATGCGGGACATGGTCGAGGGCGACGTCCGGTTCACCCAGCCGTTCGGTATTTGAGGATCTGTCGATGGTTGATCTGCGTAGCGGTGAAAGTGGCGGAACCTCAGAGGCTCCCTGGACTGTGGGTGCCCCTCCTTATGTATGCCCCCCAATACGCGGCGGAGGGGCAGTCCTCGCCAGGCAGCCTCTGAGAACCCGCGGCGGTGCCAGTTGCGAGGGTGGGCTAAGCGGCTGGGCCGCTTCAAAAACGCCTGCTATGGCACTCACCGACACAACCCACCTGAACGAGAGAGAGGCCTGACCAAGTGCGGATTCCGGTTTCCTGGTTGGCCGAGCACCTTGAGCTGCCCGAGGAGACGACCGCGGAGACGCTGGCCGAAGCGTTCGTCCGGATCGGGTTGGAGGTCGAGGAGGTCGCCCACCTGACCCAGGTGCGCGGGCCGCTCGTGGCCGGTCGTGTCGCCGAGATCGAGGAACTCACCGAGTTCAAGAAGCCGATCCGGTTTTGCCGGGTCGAGGTCGGCGAGACCGAGACCGGCGAGCGGCGTGTGCAGGGCATCATCTGCGGCGCCCGCAACTTCCAGGAGGGTGACCTGGTCGTGGTCGCGCTGCCCGGTGCGGTGCTGCCCGGCGAGTTCGAGATCACCTCGCGCAAGACCTACGGCAAGGTCAGCGAGGGCATGATCTGCTCGGCCAAGGAGCTGGGCATCGGTGAGGACCACGACGGCATCCTCGTGCTGCCGCCCGGCTCTGCCGACCCCGGCGATGACGCGGTCGATCTGGTGGGGCTGGAAGATTCGATCATCGAGCTGTCCATCACCCCGGACCGCGGCTACTGCTTCTCGGTGCGCGGCCTGGCCCGCGAGCTGTCCAACGCGCTGGACGTGCCATTCGGCGACCCGGGCACCCGCCCGGTCCCGGCCGACGACCGGCCGTCGCGCCGCGTGGAGCTGCGTGACCCGAGCGCCTGCCAGCGGTTCGTGCTGCGCCGGGTCACCGGCGTCGACCCGACCGCGCCGAGCCCGTGGTGGCTGCGCCGCCGCCTGGCGCTGGCCGGCATCCGCTCCATCTCGCTGGCCGTGGACGTCACCAACTACGTGATGCTCGAACTCGGCCAGCCGCTGCACGCGTTCGACACCACGAAGCTGACCGGCGACCTGGTGGTGCGTCGCGCCGAGCGGGGCGAGAAGCTGACGACCCTGGACGGCCTGAGCCGCGAACTGGACCCGGACGACATCGTGATCGCCGACGACTCCGGCCCGGTGTCGCTGGCCGGGGTGATGGGCGGGGAGTCCACCGAGATCAGCCACAACACGCACGACGTGCTGCTGGAGGCGGCGAACTGGGATCCGGCCAGCATCGCCCGCGCCATCCGCCGGCACAAGCTGCCCAGCGAGGCGGGCAAGCGGTTCGAGCGGTCGGTGGACCCGGCGATCGCCGCGGTGGCCACCGAGCTGGCCGCGCAGCTGCTGGTCCGCTACGGCGACGGCACCATCGCGCCGGGCCGCACCGATGTCGGCGAGCCGAAGCGGCCCGAACCGGTGACCATGCCGCTGGCGCTGCCGGACAAGATCGCCGGGGTGCCCTACGAGCGTGGCGTGACCGCCCGGCGGCTAAGCCAGATCGGCTGCCGCATCGAGGTCAGCACCTCCGACGCGGGCGTCGGCCTGGTGACGGCGACCCCGCCGACCTGGCGGCCGGACCTGAAGCAGCCGTACGACCTGGTCGAAGAAGTGCTGCGCCTGGAGGGATACCACACGATCCCTTCGGTGCTGCCCGCCGCGCCGCCCGGGCGCGGGCTCACGGCCCTGCAGCGCCGCGAGCGCGCGGTCTCCCGCGCGCTGGCCGGTGAGGGCTACGTCGAGGTGCTGCCGTTCCCGTTCGTCGGCACGGCGATACTCGACGCCTTCGGGCTCGCCGAGGACGATCCGCGGCGGCGCACCATGTCGGTGCTAAACGCGTTGGAGAGCGACCGGGCGTTGCTGACCACGACGCTGCTGACGGGGCTGGCGGAAACTTTGCAACGCAACGTTTCCCGTGGCCAGCGCGATCTCGCGCTGTTCCACATCGGACAGGTCGTGCAGCCCGCGGAGAACCAGCCCGCGGTGCCTGAGGTCGGCGTCGACGGACGTCCCACCGACGAGCAGATCGCAGCGCTGCACGCATCGCTGCCGGCGCAGCCGACGCACGTCGCCGTGATGCTGGGCGGCCAGCGCGAGCAGGCCGGTTGGTGGGGCAAGGGCCGCGAGGTGAGCTGGGCGGACGCGGTGCAGGCCGCGCGCGTGGTCGCCGCGGCGGCGGGGGCGGAACTGAACATGGCCGCGGGCGAGCACGCGCCGTGGCACCCCGGCCGGTGCGCGCAGCTGAAGGTCGGCGAGACCGTGGTCGGTCACGCCGGTGAGCTGCACCCGAAGGTCGTCGAGGCGCTGGGCTTGCCGAGGCGGACCTGCGCGATGGAGCTCGACCTGGACGCCCTGCCGTTGTCCGACTGCCGCCCGGCGCCGCAGATCTCGGCATACCCGCCGGTGCTGATGGACATCGCCTTGGTGGTGGACGACGGCGTGGCTGCGGCCGACGTGGTCGACGCGGTCCGCGCCGGCGGCGGCGAGCTGTTGGAGGATGTGCGGCTGTTCGACGTCTACGCGGGCGAGCAGTTGGGCGAGGGCAAGAAGTCGCTGGCCTTGGCGCTGCGCTTCCGCGCTTCGGACCGGACTCTGAAGCAGGAGGAGGCCACCGAGGCCCGGGACGCGGCCGTGCGCGCCGCCACCGAACGCCTCGGCGCCAGCCTCCGCGCGTGATTGTTCAGCCGCAATTTCCATTAAAATTGAAGATCCGATTTCAATGGAAATTGCGGCCTTGGCCATCAGGGAGTCGCCGTGGTCAAGCTCGATCGGTTGATCAACGTCCTCGGCGGCTTCGGGGCCCGGCTGGGCACCCCGCCCCGGAGCAGGTCGATGGAGCTGCGTTCGGTGGCGCTGCACGACCCGGCCGATCCCACCCCGGGTGGTGAGGACGTGCTGCTCGCCGTCGGCGTCGAGGCGAGTGGGTCGGCGGAACTGCTCTCGACAGCCCACGCCAGCGTCGTCGTGTTCCGCTGCGCAGACCTCGACGAGCAGGCACTCGCGACGGCTCGGGAACGAGACGTGACGGTCGTGCTCGTCGACCCGGCCGTTTCGTGGGGGCAGCTCGCGGGCGTCGTCTACGGGCTGGTGCTGGAAGGCCGGGAAACCGAGGCCGGGCGGGGCCCGACCGACCTGTTCGCGCTGGCTGACGCGCTTGCCGACTCCGTCGGCGGCCCGGTGACGATCGAGGACCACCGCTCCGGCGTGCTCGCGTATTCCAGTCGGCAGCACAGCGCCGACCGTGCCCGGATGGCCACGATCCTGGGGCGGCAGGTGCCTACGGAGATCCGCCGGAAGCTCGTCGAGCGCGGGGTTTTCCGGCACCTGGAGACTTCCGACGAGCCGATCTTCGTGGCTCCGCTGGAACCGGAGTCCGGGCACGGCCGGGCCGTGGTGGCGGTCCGCGCGGGCAAGGAACTGCTGGGCTCGATCTGGGTCCTGACCGAGCACGAGCTCACCGGCGCGCACCGGGCCGCTCTGGTCAGCGGCGCTCGCACCGCCGCGCTGCACCTGCTGCGCGCCCGGGCCAGCGCTGACCTGGAGCGGCAGGTCGAATCCGACCTGGTCATCGGCTTGCTGGAGGGGCATGCGGACGCCGCCGCGGTGCTGAGCCGCCTGGGCCTGCGCAGCCGGAGGTACCGGGTGGTTGCCGTGCAGGTGCACGTCGGCGGCGCGCCGGAGGCCGTCCCGCTGCTTGCGTTCGAACGCGCGACAACGGGTTTCGGCTGGTCACGACCCGGTCGCAGCGCCCTGTTCGCGAACACTGTCTATACGATCCTGCCGCACGAGCCCGCCGAGCCCGCCTGCGAATGGGCGCGTGCCCTGGTCCGTGAGCTCGCCGGCGACGCTACTGCCCTCGTCGGTGTGGGGGGACCGGCCGAGCCGATGGAATTGGTGGACAGCAGGCGGGAAGCCGACGAGAGCTTGGCGATCCACGCGACGAGGACAGACCTGGTCCCGGCCGTCGTTTACGACGACGCGTGGCACGAGATCCTGCTGCGGCGGCTGCGGCACGCCGCAGCGACCGGCCGCGCCCCGGATCGTGGCCCAGTGGTCGAGCTCCGCCGCCACGACTGCGAGCACGGCACCAGCTACGTCGAAACGCTTCGCGCGTGGCTGGAGTGCCAGGGCGATTTGGGTGCCGCGGCGGCGAGGCTGGGGGTCCACCCGAACACGGTCCGGTACCGGATGCGGAAGATGGCCGAGCTGACGCCACTGGTCCTCGACGATCCCGACGTTAGGCTCGCGATGATCATCGCGCTCGCCGTGTAGTCGGTTCAGGCCAATCCAGCGGCCGGGATTTGTGCGATTCCGACACTGGCCGCGCGGCGCGGCCCGGGCAAGCTCAACCTCAGGACGTTTGAGGAGGAAGCATGCGCGAAGACGGGATCGACGGGGTTCCGCGCCGGGCTGTGGTGGTCGGTGCCGGCGTGGTCGGCTTGTCGACCGCTTGGTTCTTGCAGGAGCACGGCGTCGAGGTCACGGTGCTGGACCGCGAGGACGTGGCGGCCGGCGCATCTTGGGGCAACGCCGGTTACCTGTCGCCGGGTTTCTCGATCCCGCTGCCCGAGCCGGGCGTGCTGCGCTACGGACTGCGGTCGCTGTTCGATCGCGATGCCCCGCTGTACGTGCCGACCTCGGTGGATCCCGGGCTGTGGTCGTTCCTCATCGGTTTCGCCCGGCGGTGCACGCCCCGGGCCTGGCAGCGGTCGATGCGCGCGTTCGTCCCGATGAACGCGGAGTGCCTGGACGCCTTCGACTCGCTCACGGCGGGCGGGGTGTCCGCGCCGACCGTGCCGGCGCCGATCACGGCGGCATTCGAGAACTCCGAGCAGGTCGCCGAACTGCGGCACGAGTTCGAGCAGATCCGCCGCTGCGGCCAGGAGGTCGAAGTCCACGAACTGTCCGCTTCGGACGCCGATGTGCCGCAGCTGTCGCCGCGCATCGCGGCGGTGCTCCGGGTGGAGGGGCAGCGCTACGTCGACCCGGGCGAGTTCACCCGGAGCCTGGCGAAGGCGGTGGTCGAACGCGGCGGCAAGCTGCGCACCGGGTTCCGCGTGCGGGACGTGCTGCGCGGCTCCGAGCAGGTGATCATCAAATCCGAGCAGGAGGAGCGGGTGTCGGCCGAAGCGGTCGTGCTGGCCACCGGTTCCTGGCTGAGCCGCCTGGCGAAACCGCTGGGCGTCCGCACCCCGGTTCGCGCCGGGCGCGGCTATTCCTTCACGGTCCCGACCGAGCAGCCCGTTCCCGGCCCGATCTACCTGCCCGCGGTGCGCGTCGCCTGCACGCCGTACCAGGGCGGGCTGCGGGTGGCGGGAACCATGGAGTTCCGCCCGGCGGACGACCCGCTGGACCGCGGCCGCATTGAGGCGATCGTGCGCTCCGCGCGACCGCTGCTGCAGGGCGTCGGCTGGGAGGTGCGCCACGACGAGTGGGTCGGCGGCCGACCGGTGACGACCGACGGGCTGCCGCTGATCGGGCGGACGAAGATGTCCGGTGTCTACGTCGCTGGCGGCCACGGCATGTGGGGACTGACGTTGGGGCCGCTCACCGGCCGTCTGCTGGCGGAGCAGATTGCCACCGGCAAGCGCCCGGCACTCCTGCGACCGTTCGACCCGCTGCGATGAGCACCGACCTGACCTCGGCGGAACGAGCTGAACTCGACCGGCTCCGCCGGGAGAACCACCTCCTGCGAGTGGAGAAGGAGATGCTGCTGCGAATCGCGACCGAATACGCCCTGGAGCGGGACCAGGGTCATGCGGAATCTGGGCTCAGCCCGGATCGCTGTGCGTGAACTCGGATGGCCCCGTCCCCGCCGGGACGGGGCCACCCGCGATGATTACGCGGCTGTGCCGCCATCGGCGTCGGGCTCGATCACGGCGGCGAGGTCGTTGAGCGCTGCCACCACCACATTCCATGCGATCCGAACGGTGTCGTCCTTGGGCGCGTAGGACTGGGTCCACTGCTTCTTCGGGTGAACCAGGTTGCGGTGGTCGCGGAGAACGTGAGCGTAATCCGTGACGTCCTTGGCGATCCAGCCCTTCTCCTGCGCGAGGTTGATCAAGGATTGCAGGTGGTCGGTGGGTGCCTTGCCGGTCCCGCTGTGCATGCTCAGCGCAACGTCGTAGAGCACGCCTTCCAAGACGCTGCCGAGCATGATGATCGCGGCTGTGGGGGCACCCGATTGCCAGCAGACGTGCGCTTCGTCGAGCCGGGCCTGCAACTGTCTGCCGAAATCGCCGGCGCTCACGAGCTTGGCGATGCTCGTGGTCAAGGCGACCGGGGTATCGCTGGCTGGGCGGGAGAGCGTTGCCTGGTGCTCGACGATTTGCGGTTTGGTTCCGGCGAATGAGACGCGGTAACCCTCGATCTCCAGCAGCTCGTTGAGTTCCGCTACGACGACTTCCCAGATCTCTTTCTCGCCGAGGTACTCCCTGGGGTCCGACAGCCGGAGAACGACCGCGCGGATCCAGTCGGGGTCGTTGCGGTGTTCCTGCAGGCGCTCCAGCACCCAGGGCTTTCGGTAGCCGTCGAGCTCACCGGCATCGGACAGGCCAGCGGCTCGGAAGAACTTTTCGATCTCGAAGCCGCGCCGGTAGTAGGGCGTGCTGTCGTCGCCGCAGATCAATGCGGCCAGTCCGACCAGCACGTTGTCGTCCAGCTGCAGGTTCGGCGGGTTTTGCCCGGTCACCAACCCTCCTCCTGATGATCGTCGTTTTCGGTGTCGAGTTCGACGGGCCGCCAACCGGTGTCGGGGCCATTCTCGCGGTGCCCGGGTTCGATTCCCTTGGCCTTCAGCTCCGCCCAGATCGGTGCCAGCTCCCGGTCTGGATTCGCGGTGAATTCGCTTTCCCGGATACGGATCGTCGTCCATCGCATTCGGGCGAGCTCCCGATCTCGGCGAGCGTCGTTGTCCTGCTGTTGCGGGTTCGCGTGCCACAAATGTCCATCGCACTCCACCGCGAGCCGGCCGCGGTCACCGACGACGACGAGATCCAGTCGCCGGGACCCAACGGGGTACTGCGGGACCACGTGGTAGCCCCGCTTCTTGATCTCCAGGAACACCCGCTGCTCGAACAATGAGTCGAACAGCCTGTGGTGCTTGTCCGGGCTGACTTCGTCGATCGCGGGGGAGGAACCGAACACCGACGGCGGGTCCTGCATGTACGACAGCAACGAGGCACGCAGGTCCATCGGCTTGAACTGATCCAGGTCCAAGGAGGTGAACAACCACATCTGGTCTCGTGCTCGGCTCGCGGCCACGTTGAACGCCTGCCGGAACGACTCGGCGCTGATTTGGTGCGGGGGCGTGGCGACCACGAGCGACAGCATCACGACGTCGCGCTCATCACCCTGGAAGTTCGGCGCCGTCCCAACGCGGATCTGGCGTTCTTGTCGTTCTTCCGGGGTGAATTTCTCGTTGATCAGGTTTTCCAGGAGTTGGATGTGCGCGTTGGCGGTGCGCAGCACCACGACGCCGAACGATTTGCCGGCATACGCTGGATCGTCGATGCAAGAACGCAACGTCTCGACGATTTTCTGCGCCTCGGTTTCGTTTCGGAGCCTTGTTTCCCGCCCCGTGGTGACCGCATTGTCCACTTTCGTTACCTTGAGCGGGGGGAGACTGTCGCCGCTGCGTTCGCGCAGCGGAATCAGACCAGACGCACCGGATCCGTCGTCGTAGAACTGATCCGAGGACCACTTGATGATCTCGGGGACACAGCGGAAATGCTCCCGGAGGCGGATGAGCGCGTCTTTGCCGGAACGCGCGGAGAGCACTTCGTACAAATGGGACTTCGGGGTGAAGAGGCGGCGGATGTCCTCATCCAGGTCGGCGAGGTGTTCGTCGAGCTTGGAGAAGACGGTGTCCAGCCGCCCCAGCGCACTCGCGCCCGGGGTGCACTGCTTGTCGTCACCTACCACGATGATGCGCGGTGCCATCCACAGCAGGTACAGGTGCTCTATCCCCACCTGGCTCGCCTCGTCGACGATCAACACGTCGAACCTGTTGCGCTCCGCCGCGATGTTCTCCAGCAGGTTCGGGAGCGGGACGACCCAGGCCGGAACGGCGTCCTGGGCCTTCTGCATGGCGGCGCGAGCGGAGCGCCGGAACGCCCTGGTCTTCGTTCCCGTGCCAGCCCCGATGTTCGACACGTGCGAGCGGTAGGTGTTGAGCGCTCGCACATGGTCGTCCGACATCCCATCAAGGCAGCCGCGAACGGCTTCGACCGTGACCAGCCGTTCGGTGACGTGTTCGATCCGGTCTTCGATGCGGGTGAACTCTTCAGCCAGCTGGCGTTCCGCAGAAGCGTCGCGTCGCTGCTGCATGAACTGCTCAGCACGCGACCAGGCCCACGCCGCGCGGACGTCGCGTCCCTGCCACACCGGATCGCCCGCGGTGCGGACCCATAGATCAGCTAGCTCGGAGTGCGCAGTCTTGAGCGTCCTGGTCAGTTTTTGGCATCGGAGTTCATCGTCCCGTTCAGTCCGTGCCGTCTGCAGGTCAGCCAGGTGCTGGGCATAACCTTGCACATCCCGCTCGCCGATCGCGGCGAGCAGAGCGGCGAGTTCCGGGCAAGCGTCGGCACGTTTGGCCCAGGCATCGACTCTGCGGTAGAGGTCGTGCACACGGTTGCGTGCTTGTTCCAGCAGCTGTTGCCGCTTCGCTGCTGGCACCGCGTGCAGCACGTCTAAAAGCGTTGGGAGGTCTGGGATTTCTTGCTCGATCTTGTGGTCCGCAAGAGTCTTGGTTACTAGGTCGAAGAGATCTCCCAAACGCATCGCAGCGTCGAGCAGTTCGGAGTTGTCGGCCAACTCCGACAGCATGACGGTGACCTGCCCGCTGGTGACCGTTACTCCGACATCTGCCCACTTGGCGGCGAGCTGAACGGTCGCGACTTCGGCCTCGATGTGATCGAGAGCGGCCTTGAGTTGTTCCTGTGTCGCCGGACGCGCACCGTCCACCCGAACCTTGTCGAGCAGTTCCTGGGCGTTCTTCTGCACCTTCTTCGGCGGGATCAGGTGGCGCAGTTTGCCCCCGCTCTCGAAATGCCTAAGCAGCGCATATCCGGCCCGGAGCCAGCCGCGTGCCACACCGAGATTTTCCTGCGTGATCGCCGGTCTGTTGACCACGAAGCCGGTGCCTTGCTCGGCGAGGCGCTCTTGCAGGTTCCTGGCCTCTTCGCGCACCTCCAGGAGATGCGACCACAGGCCGAAGTTTCGACGGCCAAGTCTGTCGCGGACGGCCTTGGCAACCCATTCCTGCTCGAATGAGGCGTTCGCTGTCGCGAAGCGGCATTTCTGGAGAACCTGGCGAAGCTGCGGGCCCAGCTGGTGGAGCAGGTTCAGCTCCTTCTCAGGCAGCCGAGCGAGTTCACGTCCTGGGCCGCTGGCCGCTTGTTCGGCGGCCTCCATGGCTTGCCGCTCCTCCTGCACGTGCGAGTTCAACTCGCTCGGCGACGGAAGTTCTTCGGCACCGGGTATCTCCTGATTGACCCGGTTGGCTCGTCCCGCTGTGCGATTCGCCAGCAGATTGCGCAGTTCGGTCAGATCAGCCGGAGCAAGAGGAGGTATGTCCTGGGCGCTTCCAGGGACGGGCGGCATCCAGGCGTGGATTTGGCCGTCGTCGAGGACCTCTCGCACGATGTCGGCCAGTGTTCCCCGGTAACGGTTGGGGTCGTAGCCGGGCACGACTGGCGGGAACTGGGCCTGTTCGGTCTCGCGGAGCTTCGCGATTCTGGCGTTCAGTTCGGCGCTGTTGCGGCGGAGCCGATCCCGTTCCGCCCGCAGCGTGACGGCTTCTTGAGAGAGCTTGTTGCGGTCGGTAGCGGCGACGGCCTGCGAAAGCGCATCCAGGCCGCGTTCCAGCTCGACTGCCGCGTCCTTGCTTCCGCCGGCGAGCAGTACGCAGAGCTTGCTGACTTCGTCGGGGATCTTCTTCCGCAGCACCCGCAGTGCTTGGTCTTTCTGGCTGGTGACCAGCACACGCTGGCCTTGGGCGAGCAACGCCGACACGAGGTTGGCGATGGTATGTGTTTTCCCGGTCCCAGGCGGGCCTTGGACGACCACGCCCGTTTCGGTGCGCAGCAGTTCGAGCACGCGCGACTGCTCTCCGTTGGCCGGCAGCGGAAAGAGTGGATCCGCGCCGAGCAGGTCGCCTCGCTCAGCGCCTTGGGAAGACAGCCACTGGTCGCGTTCGTGACGCTCGGTGTTGATGACCAGCTGTGCCAGCGCTACCGGTACCGGCGTGTCGGGATCCCGGAGTTTCTCGGCGATGCGCTGGTATGCCTCGGAGATCAGAACGGACGTCCGTCGCTGCAGCAGCAGCGCCGGCGACGGGCTGAAGGTGAGGACTTCCGGCAGTGCCGAACCCCGGCCGGGCCGGGCGGCGACTTCGGCGATGCCTCTGCTGAGGGCGGATCCGGCCCACTCCCGAATCGAGCGCAACGTTTGTTCGGCGGGAATCGGCGTGATCGAGGCCTTGAGCTCGTTCTTGAGCCCTCTGGCCCGGTCTGGCCGGTACTCGGGGATGCCGTCGAACAGTTCACGGTCTTCGAAGCGCCGCTTTCCCGGGATTCGGGTGACGGTCACCTTGCCGGACTTGTCCAACGCGGGAACTGCCTGTTCGACCAGGACATGCCGGAACAGGGTTTCGCCATTCGGGGTGCGCAGGCTGAAGAGCCCGACCGCCAGCACGAACTCGAACTCGTCGTCCTTCTGCTCAAGTGTCCGGGCTGCTTTTTCGAGCGTCTCGTACAGTTCCCGCTGGCCTGTCCGGCGACGTTCCTCTTCGGCCCAGGCTCGCCAGCGCGCAAGCCAGATCTGGAAGCTTCGAAGAATCTCGGGTCCGTCCTCGACATCACTTTCAAGGAAGTCCGAGCCATCCTCGTTGCGCAGCTTCGGCTCAGGGCCAGAAGCCACGCTCGCCTGGTGGAGATCGATGAACTCCCGAAGCTTGTCGGGTACCTGAGGTGCCGCAACATTGGGCACCGGACGCACTTGCAGCAGCACTTCTTCGGCCGCGGGGTCTGATTTGACGCCGGCCGGGAGGTCGTCGAACCAGATGGTGTTAGTGGGGGCATTCGGGTGTTTTCCGGAAATGTCGCGCAGCGGGTTCCGGCTCGCTGAACTGGTCAAATCCGCGAGGTAGTTGACCAGGTTTGCGGTCTTGCGCAGGGCTTCGGACTCGCGTCCTCCAGCCGAGGCCATGAAGTCTCCTCTTCGTAGGCAACAGGACAGAATGCAGACCTCGAAGTGGATGTTCAAGGCTGAATGCGAAAGCTGAGAACGTTTTATGCTGACTTAGCCTGTTTGGAGTAACACCTTGAGCGGCAGGGCCGGGTCGAATCCGGTTGACGCGCGCGGCCGGAGTGGATCTTTTCCCGAACCGCCATCCGTTCGATCGACTTCCTGGCAGGATGCTCGAGTGGTCGGAGCTGGGGGCGCACGGAGCCTGCAGGAGATCCTGCGGCAGCGGCAGGGCGGCGAGTTCGTGGGCCGCGGCCTGCAGTGCGGCATCTTCCGCGCGAACCTGCAATTGCCGCCGGTGCAACGCAAGTTCGTGTTCGGCCTGCACGGGCAGGCAGGTATCGGCAAGACGTTCCTGCTACGCCAGCTCCGGGAGATCTCGCTGCAGCACGGCGCGCTGGTTGCCGTCACCGACGACAACGAGTCCAACCTGGTGGCGGCCATGGGCGCGATCTCCCGCCAACTGGCCGGCCAGGGCGGCGAGACCCGCGGCTTCGCCCAGCGCCTCGCCGAATACGAGCGCAGGCACGACGACGTGCTGTCCGATCCGCAGGCGCCGTCGGAGGCTCGCGAACTGGTTATGGCGACGGCGATCCGGTTCGGCCTCGGTGTGGTGCGTATGGCCGCGCCGGGACTCGGGCCGGTCGCCGACGCCGTCCCGCCGGAGAAGCTCCAGGCGTGGATGGAGCAGTGCCGGGCCTACTTCGCGCGGAAGTTCGGCAGCCAGGCCGATGTCCGGTTGCTGCTGTCGCCCGTCGAGGAGCTCACCCCGTTCCTGGTCGACGACCTGCGCAAGATTGCCCAGCACCGGCAGCTGGTGTTGCTGTTCGACAACTACGAGCGCACCTCCGAGGTCGTCGAGCCGTGGCTGCTGCGCATGCTGCAAGGGCACTACGGCGAACTTCCCCTCGCCCTGAACCTCGGCATCGCCGGACAGCACCCGCTGGATCCCAACAACTGGGGCGAGTACTCGTCGATCAGCGTGACCTGGCGGCTCGACCCGTTCACTTCCGAGGAAGCCAGAACACTGCTGGACCGCAGGGGCGTCCGCGATCCGGAGTTCGTGGACGTCGTGCTCAAACTGTCGGGTGGGCTTCCGCTGCTGGTCGCGACCCTGGCTGAGTCAGGGCACGATGCGCACGACCCGACGGGGATGGCGGTCGCGCGATTCCTGAACTGGGTCCCCGAGCAGCAGCGTCGCGACGACGCCGTGCTGGCGGCGCTTCCTCGGGTGCTCGACGAAGACGTCCTGGCTGCGTTGGGCTCCGGGGACGGCACCGGCGATCTGTTTCGGTGGCTGCGCGACCGGCCGTTCGTCCACGAGCACCAGGGTAGTCTCCAGTATCACCAGGTGGTCCGGGAGACGATGGTGCGCTACGAACGCGGCCGCGCGCCACGGCGCTTCCGGCAGCGCCACCAAACGCTCGCCGAGCACTTCCAGCGGTGCCGCGAGGAACTCGCGTTGCCGGGTGAATCCGCCTGGTACGACAGGGAATGGCGGGCGCTGCTGGTCGAGGAGTGCTACCACCGGCTGTGCTGGGCGGCGCACCGCTGGTTGCCGGCCGCCCTGGAGCACTGCGCGGCGGCGTGCGACGTCGATGCCTCGACCGCGCAGTCCTGGTTCGACATGTTCGTCGAAGCCGCGCGGGATTCCGCCGCAGCAGTCGTCGTCGCATGCGTGCGGGACCTGCATCGCTTCGTCGCGGACAGCGGTGCATTGGAGCTCACCGGGTTGCAGAGGTATCTCCGGAGGCGGTTGGAGCAGTCCGGCTACGGGCAACCGCTGGACGGCGGAGTCGCCCTCTCCAGTAGTGGCTCGCGCACCTTCGGAGGTCAGGAGCACCGAGGGGCGTTGCACCTGTACCAGGGCACGGAGGACTTCTTCGGCGGCGGCACGCATGGGTCGGCGCCGCCGGTCATCGGCGAGTGAGGTTGCCGGCCCCGAACTCGGTTGCGGTGATGCTCATCAGGACGAGGTACTGGGCCCCGCCGCAAAGGAACTCCGGGTCGCGTAGGCGGCCTTCTTCGCGGAAGCCGAGTTTGCCGTGCAGCGCAAGGGAAGCGAGGTTGCCGTCGTAGATCCCGACCTCGCACTTGCGGTAGCGGCCCCGCCCGAACATGTGCGCGAGCAGGGTGCTGATCGCGTCGTCGGCGTAGCCGCGTCGGCGGTGCTGCGGGCCGATCCCGATGCCGTAGCTGAACCGGCCGGACCCGGGTTCGGCCTGGCTGGTGAACATCGAGCCGACCAGGGTTCGGTCGTGCAGCGTCTCGATGGCGAGCTGGAGGTCGTCGCCGGATTCCGGGTGGTTCGCCCGATGCGCCGCCCAATGCCGGAATCCGTCGAACTTCAGGAAGTGCTCGCGCGAGGACTCCCGGTCGAACCGCATCAGGGTGCGCCGGTCCGCAGGCTCGACCTGCCGCAACCGCACCCGCCGACCGACCGGACTCGACGTCGAATCGCGGTGGGCCACCTTGCCGGGGCGGGGTGGGGTCATCGTCATCGGCAAAGATGATGCCGGTCGGGCCCAATCGATCTTGAAGCGGGGTGCCCAAACGCCGGGCGCGTGACCGCCTCGTTAAGGCCGGGGTTTCGGATCGTGCACCCGAAATCCCGGGTTCGGCGGAAAGTGCCGGCCCGATCGCTGAGAGTTCGCAGGCGAACATGCGCAAGTCAGGATTCCGGAGTCCCGGTGGCGCAGCACAACCGCGGCCAACACGGCCTGCACATGCCGCGACTGCGGGCACGCGGCAGCGGACAACCACGAGGACCATGAGAGTCCGCGTGCGCCTCGGTACGGGCTACGACTTCACCAGTTTCGGGTGCTGTCGAGTCGGAGTTGTTTTTGGAGTACGGCAGTGGCCTTGCGGACGGCGGACTCGTCCGCGTTGAAGGCAACGGCTGCGTCGGGATAGGTGGCGTTTCCGGCGCCGGACCAGTAGCGGACCGCCCGGTCGACGGTTGCCGCGATGACCCGGGGTGAGAACCGCGTGAGGAGGTCTTCGGGGCTCGGGAGGCGCCACCAGGCCGCGAGGCAGCGGGCGGTGAAGGTCAGGCCGTGGCGCGCGGTCGTGCGGTCGAGGAGGAGGTCGGCCACGGTGTCGAGTTTGTGGTGCGTGGGCGGAGCGTGGGTGATTGGATTGACTCGTATCCGCGCGGCCATCCCGAGATGCCAGGGGGCCGAGTAGGGGAAGATTTCTTCCAGGAGCCGATCGGGTGACCACAGCAGCATGTACGGGAAAGTTCCGTGGTCGGTGTGAAGCACGCCCGCGGTGCCGCCGCGTTGTCCGGCGACCGGACTGTCGTAGTTCTGGCAGGTGAATTTTATCGGCGTGTGGCCGGTGGGGACGCCGATTCCACGCAGGGCGCCGGCGCTGCCGTAGAGGAGGATGAGAGCGGCCAGCGGAGAGTCCGCAGCGATGAGCCGGGCGAGTTTCTGGTTCTCACCGGCGCCGATGTGGTTCCAGAATGCCGCGGCTTTCCGTTCCTCGGCCTTGCCCGGCAGAGCCAGCCGGGCGACGGGCTGCTTGCGGTCGGCTCGCGCGGGTGCGGCCGCCTTCTCCTTCGCAGGCACCGTTTTAGGTGTCTTGCCGGGACTTTCCCGCTTTGGCTGGGCGGTCCGGGACGCAGGTGCAGGTGCAGGTGCAGGTGCAGGCGGGGGCGGCGTCGTTTTGGCAGGGGAACAGGCACTGCACCCGAGGTGGGTCTTGGCCGCCACCAGCGGCGCGCGGACGTCGCAGTTCGGGCAGCGAGTGGGAGCGAGCTCACCCAGCAAAGGCAGGTAGTCGAAGACGACGGGCCAGCGGCGGTCGCCACGTCGGATATCGGTGGTCAGACGCCAGGCGGGCAAGTCGATGATGTGCAGCCGGTAAGGCCGCAGCTTGTGCTGGTGGCGGTATTTCTCGCCGATCTCGGCCAGCCGCCGATCACGCTCGGCGATCGTGGCCTGGGCGCGGGCGTCCAGCAGGGCCGCGCGGTCTGGATCGGCATCGGTGCGGCGTTTGTCGATGGCGGCGAGCGCCGCGGCATAGTACTCGTTGGCCCGGGTGGTCTCGGCGGCGCGCTCGGCGTCCGCAGTCTGGGCCAGTACTCGGCCTCGCGACACGGCCGCCTCGTCGAGTACCGAATGCGTGGCGGCTAGCGCTGGGATCAGGGCGTTTCCCGGGACGTGGCGTGCTGGTCCGGTGTCGGTGGCGGCCATTGCGTCTCGCACTCGGGCCGCGGCGTGCTCGGGCCAGGCGATCAGCGACGCGACGTCGAGCATGCATTCGGAGACTTCGGTGAACTGCTCCTCGGCCGAAACGGTGTGGCTGACCAGCGCGCCCAGCCGCAGCGTCGCACGATGGGTCCGGATCGGTGCGCCGGTCGCGTCGATCCGGCCATGGTCGACGGGCATGCGGTCGCGGATCAACGCAAGCAGGTCTTCGGTGGACATCGGTTTCGAGCCGTGGGGCAGGGTGAGCGTCCCGACGTCGGCGGCGTCGATGACGGCTCCGGCGGCCGAGTCGATCTCGGGATGTCCGGCGCCGAGGAACTGCACGCCATCTTCCCGGGCGATGTCCGGATCATCGGTGATCAGCGTGGACTCCGGCAGGTCGTGCGCGGCGGCCAGCTGGTCGGGCAGAACCGTCAGCACCGCCTCGCCCGAGGGTTCCCACAGCCCGCCCCGGGAGTCCAGGTAGTCCAGCCAGAAAGCGAAGGCGGGGTTGCGTCGCCCGGTCATTCGTTGTCCTCCCCGGCCAGGGCATCGACATTGCGCCGATCCGCCAGGTAGGACGTGCGTGCCGCCGCGAGTTCTTCGCCGATTTCGTCCATGCGGCGGGCGAATGCGGATTCGTTCTCGGTCGAGGCGAACGCCTCGAACACTGCCTTTTCGAAGTCGAAATCTTCGTCGATCCGGCCAAGGATCATGTCGAGTTCCCCGACGACGAGCTCGAACATGTTGATTTTGGTCTCCAGAACGTGCAAGACCCGTTCCTCAATGGTTCCCCGGCAGGCCAGGTTGGTCAGCAGCACGTCGTGGGTCTGGCCGACCCGGTGTAGGCGGCCGAGGCGCTGTTCGATCTGCATGGGGTTCCACGGCAAGTCGAGGTTGATCATGACGTGACAGAATTGGAGGTTGCGGCCTTCGCCGGCGGACTCCGTGGACAACAACACCTGTTCGGTGTCGCGGAAGGCTCCGATCACCCGCTCTTTCTCCGCCCGGGGCAGGCTCCCGTGGTAGACGACGGCACTGATCCCTGCCGCCCGTGCCGCTTCGGCGACCGTGTCCAGGGTCTGCCGGAAAGCGGTGAACACCAACACCTTCTTCCCGCGCGCCGCGTACTCGCCCAGCTTCGCCGTCAGCAGGCGAAGTTTGGCCGGATGGCTGATCGACTTTGCCGTGGCTGCCAGATCGGTCCAGCCGAGTTTGGCCATCGTCGGCGCGGCCGCCGCCGGTGTGGAACCGGCCAGCCTGGCGACCGCGCGCAGCGCCAGTCGCCGTGCGGCGGGCGCTTCCTTGGCCTCGACTCTGATCCGCTCGGTCAGCTCCGCATACAGAGCCTGCTCGTCGGCGTCCGGGGTGACCAGCGTGGTTTCGGCCAGGCGTTGCGGTAGCCGTAGCGCGACTTCGCTACGCCGATGGCGCACCATCACCTGGCGGGTCCTGCTCCGCAGCTCAGCCAGATTGCGAGGGCTGTTCACGTCGCCACCGGCGGCGACGTGCCGGGCGCGGAACTGCGCCGGAGTGCCGAGCAATCCGGGTGCGACAAGGGAGATCATCTCGTACAGATCCTGCAAACGGTTTTCCACCGGGGTGGCCGTCAACAGCAGGAGGAACCGCGCACTCAGCGCCCGGATCAGTTTTCCCGATGCGCTGCGCGCGGACCGCAGCCGGTGTGCCTCGTCGGCGATCACCAGGTCCCATCCGGCGCTGGTGAGTTCGGCCTTCAGCGGGTCCCGGCGGGCCGCGGCCAGCGAGGCCAGCAGCACCGGCCGGTTTCCGCGTTCATCGATTGCCCGATCCTTGCCGGATACGATCGCGGTGGGCAGGCCGAACTTGCGTTCCAGTTCGTCCCGCCACTGCTCGACCAGGCCAGCTGGGGTGATCACCAATGTCCGGTCGGCTAAGCCCCGGAGCCGCAACTCGGAGGCGATCAGCCCGGCTTCGATGGTCTTGCCCAGCCCGACCTCGTCGGCGAGGATCGCCCGGCCTCTCATGCGCCGCAATACGGTGGAGGCGGTATCCCGCTGGTAGTCGAACGGCTCGAATGCCAACTGCTGCAATGACAACAGCGTGTCGAACCCGGGCCGCCGCAACACCGAGACCGCCTGGTCTACCAGTGCCGAGCGGGCGCGGTCGATGGGCGCGGCCGGGGACAGCTGACCGAGTAGGTTGAGCAAGGTCTCGGGCAAGGCTTGCGGCCCGGCGCCCACGGGATCATCGCGCTGCGTCACCAACATCAGGCCCACCATAGCGGGGACGCCCGGTCGACCTGCCCAGCGGTGCTGCGACGGTGTTGCGGGAGGCTATCCAGCTGAGTGCGGTGAGTAAGGGACGCAAGCGCAAAGCCGCGAAAGGCTGACGGAAGCCCGGTGAACACCGCGTCCATCTGTCCGGATCGCTGTTTGCGCAGCCGCCCGGGACCGAATTCGATGCGGCGGATTACCTGAGTGATCTTTCACCGGTGTTGTCCAAGTCGGAAGTCAAGGACACCCTGGACCGGCGGTTATTCGCCGTGCCCGACCGTGACACCACCTTCCGCGGCGCGGAATTCGGCAGGCTCAACCCCGCCGACCCCGGTGAGCGCGGCATCCTGATCAAGGGAGAGCATCCGGAATATTGCCGTGCTTTGGAAGATCCGACGTGGGAAGGGGAGTTCGCCGCGCGCGGCCGAACGCCCGTTTGATTAACGTTGCATCGGAGTGCATAATTATCCGCATGACGGTTCGAGTGGCTGTTGCCGGTGCAAGCGGGTACGCGGGCGGGGAACTGCTCCGCCTCCTGCTGTCGCACCCGCAGGTGGAGATCGGCGCGTTGACCGCAGGCGGGAACGCCGGAAGCAAGCTCGGGCAGCACCACCCGAACCTGCTGCCGCTGGCGGACCGCGTGCTCACCGAGACCACGACAGCCGAGCTCGCCGGGCACGACGTTGTCTTCCTCGCGCTCCCGCACGGCCACTCCGCGGCCATCGCCGCCGAGCTCGGCGAGGACACCACCGTCATCGACTGCGGCGCCGACCACAGGCTCAACGATCCCACCGACTGGGCCCGCTGGTACGGCGGCAAGCACCCCGGCACCTGGCCCTACGGCGTCCCCGAGCTCCCCGGCGCCCGCGACCGGCTCCGCGGCTCCCGCCGCGTCGCCGTCCCAGGCTGCTTCCCGACGGTGTCCTCGCTGGCGCTCGTCCCCGCGCTCGTCGCCGGGCTCGTCGAGCCGGACGCTGTCGTCGTCGCGGTCACCGGCACCTCCGGTGCCGGCCGCGCGCTCAAGCCGCACCTGCTCTCCGCCGAGGTGATGGGCTCCGCCAGCGTCTACGGCGTGGGTGGCGCGCACCGGCACACGCCGGAGCTGATCCAGAACCTCAGCGCCGCGGCGGGGGAGCCGGTGAAGGTGTCGTTCACCCCGGTCCTCGCTCCGATGTCGCGCGGCATCCTCGCGACCTGCTCCGCTCCGCTGCGCGCCGGCGCTGACGCGGACGCCGCGCGCAAGGTCTACCTCGACGCCTACGGTGACGAGCCGTTCGTGCACGTGCTGCCTGAGGGCCACTGGCCGCAGACCTCGGCCACGCTGGGCGCGAACACCGTCCACCTGCAGCTGGCGGTGGACCGGGACGCCGGGCGGCTGATCATCGTCGGGGCAGAGGACAACCTGACCAAGGGCACCGCCGGTGGTGCCGTGCAGTGCATGAACCTCGCGGTCGGCCTGCCGGAGACCACCGGGTTGCCGACCGTCGGGGTGGCGCCGTGACCGGGCTCAAGCTCCGGCTGCACGCCGAGCAGTTGGCGGTCGGCATGGTTCCGGCGCACGCCAACCTGGCCCTGACAGGCGGCACCGCGCCGATCCACGGCAGCCTGACCACCGAGGCGGGCCGCACCATCGTCTTCCCGTATTCGCTAGCCGCCGAGGCCGGTCCCGACGTGCGGGTCGAGGGCCCGTTCCGGGCGCTGGAGGTCGCCGGGCCGCTGGAGTTTTCGTTGACCGGAATCCTGGCGGCACTGCTGGTGCCGCTGGCCGGAGCCGGGATCAGCGTCTTCACGCTGTCCACTTTCGACACCGACTGGATCCTGGTGCTGGCCGAGGCCGCGGAGCGGGCCGCCGACGTCCTCACCGCCGCCGGACACGCCGTGGAGGCGACGTCATGAGAGTGCCAAGCCGCCCGTTCCGCAAGATGCCCCGGGTGCGGGTGTCCCGCAAAGCAGAGGAGAGCCAATGAGCGTGACCGGACCTGCCGGTTTCCGGGCGGCCGGGGTCGCCGCCGGGATCAAGGCCGCGGGCGTGCGCGATGTCGCGCTGGTCGTCAACGACGGCCCGCAGCAGGCCGCGGCCGGGGTGTTCACCACCAACAAGGTCAAGGCGGCGCCGGTGCTGTGGTCGCAGCAGGTACTCAAAGAGCGCAATCTCCGCTCGGTGGTGCTCAACTCCGGCTGCGCCAACGCCTGCACCGGCCCGGAGGGCTTCCAGGACACCCACGCCACCGCCGAGAAGGTCGCCGATGTGCTCGGCGTCGGTGCCATCGAGGTCGCCGTCTGCTCCACCGGTCTGATCGGTGAGCGGCTGCCGATGGACGCACTGCTGTCCGGTGTGGACACCGCGGCCAAGGCGCTGGCCAACGACGACCAAGCCGGTCTCGACGCGGCCACCGCCGTGCTCACCACCGACAGCAAGCCCAAGCAGGCTCTCGGCAAGCACGACGCGGGCTGGTCGATCGGCGGTTTCGCCAAGGGCGCCGGGATGCTCGCGCCGAACCTGGCCACCATGCTCAGCGTCATCACCACCGACGCGATGATCGGCGGCGACGACCTCGACGAGGCGCTGCGCGCGGCCACCCGGGTCACCTTCGACCGGCTGGACGTCGACGGCGGCACCTCCACCAACGACACAGTGCTGGTGCTGGCCTCCGGTGCTTCCGGCGTGAAACCGTCCAAACAGGACTTCACCGAGCTGCTCACCGCGGTCTGCTTGGACCTGGTCCGCCAGCTGCAGGACGACGCCGAGGGTGCCACCAAGACGATCGACATCACCGTGCGCGGCGCCGCCAGCGAGTCCGACGCGGTCGCCATCGGCCGCACCATCGCCGAGGACAACCTGGTCAAGACCGCGATGTTCGGCTCCGACCCGAATTGGGGCCGGATCGCGATGGCGCTCGGCCGGGTCGACGCCGAGATCGACGTGGCCAAGCTGGAGATCGCCACCAACGGCGTCACGCTCTACGCCGACGGCACCAAAGCCCACGACCGCAGCGAGGCGGACCTCTCCGGCCGCGCCATCGAGATCGTCGTGGACCTGCACCTCGGCGAACACGCGGCGACCGTCCTGACCACCGACCTGTCCCACGATTACGTCGAAGAGAACAGCGCCTACTCGTCATGACCCAGCAAGAAACCAGCGACCGGCTGGCCACCGCGGCCGAGAAGGCCAGCGTCCTCGTCGAGGCCCTCCCGTGGCTGCAGCGCTTCCACGGCGCGACCGTCGTGGTCAAGTACGGCGGCAACGCGATGATCGACGACGAGCTCAAGCGCGCCTTCGCACACGACATGGTGTTCCTGCGGCTCGCCGGGCTGCACCCGGTGGTGGTGCACGGCGGCGGCCCGCAGATCACCGCGATGCTCGACCGGCTCGGCATGGCAGGCGAGTTCCGCGGCGGCCTGCGGGTGACCTCCCCGGAGACCATGGACGTCGTGCGCATGGTGCTGGTCGGCCAGGTCGGGCGGGAGCTCGTCGGGCTGATCAACCAGCACGGGCCGTTCGCGGTCGGCATGTCCGGCGAGGACGCCCGGCTGTTCACCGCCGAGCGCCGCACCGCGACGGTCGACGGCGAAGCCGTGGACGTCGGGCTCGTCGGCGACGTGGTGTCGGTCAACGCCGGCGCCGTGGTCGACCTGATCAAGGCCGGGCGTATCCCGGTCGTCTCCACCGTCGCCCCCGACGCCGACGGCGTGGTGCACAACGTCAACGCCGACACCGCCGCCGGGGCGCTGGCAGTCGCGCTCGGTGCCGAGAAGCTCGTGGTGCTCACCGACATCGAAGGCCTCTACACGGACTGGCCGGACCGCTGCTCGCTGGTGTCGCTCCTGGACGCCGACCAGCTGGCGGAACTGCTGCCCAGCCTGTCCAGCGGCATGGTCCCGAAGATGGAGGCATGCTTGCGCGCGGTGCGCGGCGGGGTGCCGCGGGCGCACGTCATCGACGGCCGCCTCGCGCACTCGGTCCTGTTGGAGGTATTCACCAGCGCCGGAGTCGGCACGATGGTGCTGCCGACGCAGGCAGAGGAGGGCATGAACTGATGACCACCAACGCCGCGGGAGCGCAGCGCTGGCAAGCGTCCATGATGGACAACTACGGCACCCCGAAGCTGACCCTCGTCAGCGGCTCGGGCGCCGAGGTGACCGACGCAGACGGCAAGACCTACCTGGACTTCCTCAGCGGCATCGCGGTCAACGCGCTCGGCCACGCGCACCCAGCCGTGGTGCAGGCCGTCACCGCGCAGATCGGCAAGCTAGGCCACGTATCCAACCTCTACGTGCACGAGCTGGGCCTCAAGCTCGCCGAACGGCTGCTGGACCTCGCCGGCGCGACCGGCCAGGGTCGGGTGCTGTTCTGCAACTCCGGTGCCGAAGCCAACGAGACCGCGTTCAAGATCGCGCGGCTGACCGGCCGGGCCAAGCTCGTCGCCGCCCACGGCGGCTTCCACGGCCGCACCATGGGCGCCCTGGCGCTCACCGGCCAGCCCGCCAAGCAGCGGCCCTTCGAGCCGATGCCGCCCGGCGTCGTTCACTTGCCCTACGGCGACACGGCCGCACTCGAGTCCGAAGTGGACGACAACACCGCGGCGGTCTTCCTGGAGCCCATCCAGGGTGAGAACGGCGTGGTCGTGCCGCCCGAGGGCTACCTGCAGGCAGCCCGGGAGATCGCCACCCGCAACGGCGCGCTGCTGGTGTTCGACGAGGTGCAGACCGGCATCGGCCGCACCGGCTCGTGGTTCGCCTTCCAGCGCGCGGGCGTCTTGCCCGACGTGATCACCCTGGCCAAGGGCCTCGGCGGCGGCCTGCCGATCGGCGCCTGCATCGGCCTCGGCGCCGCTGGCGACCTGCTGCACCCCGGCCAGCACGGCACCACCTTCGGCGGCAACCCGGTGGTCTGCGCCGCGGCGCTGGCGGTGCTGGACACCATCGCCGCCGACGGACTGCTCGAACACGTCGAGCAGGTCGGCAAGGACCTGGTCACCGGCCTGCAGGAGCTCGACCACCCGCTGATCGGTGAGGTGCGCGGCGCGGGCCTGCTCATCGGCATCGGCCTCACCGAGCCGGTGTCAGCCAAGATCGCCGCCGCCGCGCAGGACACCGGCTACCTGATCAACCCCATCCAGCCCGACGCGATCCGGCTGGCCCCACCACTGATCGTGCGCCCCGAGCAGGTGCAGCGGCTGCTCGCCGACCTGCCCGCCTGGCTCGACGCTGCCAAGGAGAACCACTGATGCCCCGGCACTTCCTCCGCGACGACGACCTCACACCCGACGAACAGGCCGAGGTCCTCGACCTCGCCGGCCAGCTCAAGGCCGACCCGCTCGGCTCCGACGCGCTGGCCGGGCCCAAGTCGATCGCGGTGATCTTCGAGAAGAACTCCACCCGCACCCGCCTCTCCTTCGAGGTCGGCATCGCCCAACTCGGCGGCCAGCCGGTCGTCGTGGACGGGCGGATGATGCAGCTCGGCCGCGAGGAGACCATCGAGGACACCTCCCGTGTGCTGTCCCGCTACGTCGACGCCGTGGTGTGGCGGACCTTCGCGCAGGCCCGCATCGACGCCATGGCCGCGGTGTCCCGGGTGCCGGTGATCAACGCGCTCACCGACGAGTTCCACCCCTGCCAGGTGCTCGCCGACCTGCAGACCATCCGGGAACGGCACGGCGAGCTAGCCGGGCTGACCCTGACCTACCTCGGTGACGGCGCCAACAACATGGCGCACTCGCTGATGGTCGGCGGTGCCACCGCCGGCATGCACGTCCGCATCGGCGCGCCGGAGGGCTTCCGGCCGCTGGACTGGGTGCTGGACGCGGCCAAGAAGCGAGCCGCCGAGACCGGCGGTTCGGTCGAGCTGTTCAACACCCCCAACGGCGCGGTCGAGGGCTCGGACGTGCTGGTAACCGACTCCTGGACGTCGATGGGGCAGGAGAACGACGGCAAGGACCGGGTCAGCCCGTTCCGGCCGTTCCAGGTCAACTCCGAGCTGCTGGCCGCCACCGGCAAGGCCGACACCAGCGTGCTGCACTGCCTGCCCGCGCACCGCGGCATGGAAATCACCGACGAGGTGGTCGACGGCCCGGCCAGCGCGGTGTTCGACGAGGCAGAGAACCGCCTGCACGCGCAGAAGGCGCTGCTGGCGTGGCTGGTGCGACGACCATGACGACCCGGGTCGCGCGGCAGGCCCGCATCGTCGAACTGGTCGCGTCGATGGGCATCCGCAGCCAGACCGAACTGGCCAAGCTGCTCGCCGGCGACGGCATCGAGGTCACCCAGGCGACGCTGTCCCGGGACCTCGACGAGCTCGGCGCGGTCAAGCTGCGGGGCGCCGACGGCGGGGCGGCGGTCTACGTCATCCCCGAGGACGGCAGCCCGGTCCGCGGTGTGCAGGGCGGCACCTCGCGGTTGTGCCGACTGCTCGGCGAACTGCTCGTCGGGGCCGACGGCGCGGGCAACCTGACCGTGCTGCGCACCCCGCCGGGCGCGGCGCAGTTCCTGGCCAGCGCCATAGACCGGGCCGCGCTGCCGGAGGTGGTCGGTTCCATCGCGGGCGACGACACCGTGATGATCGTCGCCCGCGAGCCCCTCACCGCGCACCAGCTCGCCGAGCGGTTCACCGAGATGGCCGCCGGGGAACGGCAGTCCGAAGTGGACGCCGAAGCACGGTCCACGGTGGACGGCAGGGGGCAGGTTTCTTCTGGGCAGCAAAACGATGAGTGAGCGGGTAGTGCCGGCCTACTCAGGTGGCCTGGACACATCCGCGGCCACCGGCTGGATCGCCGAGGAGACTGGCGCCGAGGTCGTTGCTGCTCGTCGGTATCAACGGCTGCGAGATCTACGAGGTACCGGGCGCGATCTCGTTGATCACCGCGCACCAGGGATTGGAGGACGTGCCCCTGGAGCGCGAACTGGCCCGGTACAAGAGGGCAGTCGCGCAGCGCTGGGGCGAGTTGCTCCACGACGGTCTGTGGTTCTCCCCGCTCAAGGACGTCCTGGACGCCTCCATCGCCGACCCGCAGCAGCACGTCAGCGGCGAGATCAGGATGGTCCTGCGCGGCGGCCGCGCGGTGGTCAACGGCCGCCGCAGCGAGGAATCGCTGCACGGCTTCGACCTGGCTGCCTACGACGCGGGCGACTCCTTCGGTCAGCGCCTGGCCGGGGGCTTGGTCCAGCTGTGGGGTCTGCCCCGCAAGATCGCTACCCAACACACCCAGTGCGTCTGACACCGGCAGGATGGGCGCGCACCACCCGATCACCCGGCGCGGGCGCTATTTCGCGAGAATTCGGCCGCGTACCGGGTGAACGTCGATTCCTCGCGAAATCGGCAACTCGGCACGAACCGCACCGACAGCAACAACCTGACACAACTGAGGGAACACCGTGACGCAGCAAGGCAGCGAGCACACCAAGCTCTGGGGCGGCCGGTTCGCCTCCGGCCCGGCCGAAGCGATGGCCGCGCTGAGCCTGTCGACCCACTTCGACTGGCGCCTGGCGCCCTACGACATCGCCGGCTCCCGCGCCCACGCCCGCGTGCTGCACCGCGCCGGGCTGCTCACCGCCGACGAACTCGAGCGGATGCTCGCGGGCCTGGACACCCTGGCCGCCGACGTCGAGGCGGGCGCCTTCCAGCCGGTGATCGACGACGAAGACGTGCACACCGCCCTCGAACGCGGCTTGCTGGAACGCGTCGGCCCGGAACTCGGTGGCAAGCTGCGCGCCGGTCGCTCCAGGAACGATCAGGTCGCCACCCTGTTCCGGATGTGGCTGCGCGACGCCAACCGCCGAGTCGTCGCGTGCGTCCTCGACATCGTCGACGCCCTCGTTGCCCAGGCCACCGAACACCCCGAGGCGGTGCTGCCCGGCCGCACCCACCTGCAGCACGCGCAACCGGTGCTGCTGTCGCACCACCTCCTCGCGCACTGTCAGGCGCTGCTGCGCGACGTCCAGCGCTTCCGCGACTGGGACGCCCGCACCGCCTACTCGCCCTACGGCTCGGGCGCCCTGGCGGGCTCCTCGCTCGGGCTCGACCCGCAGGCCGTCGCCGCCGAGCTCGGCTTCGCCGGTGCCGTCGACAACTCCATCGACGGCACCGCTTCGCGCGACTTCGCCGCCGAAGCCGCGTTCTGTCTCGCGATGCTCGGCGTGAACCTCTCGCGCATCGCCGAAGAGGTGATCATCTGGAACACCGCCGAATTCGGCTACGTGACCCTCGACGACGCCTGGGCCACCGGCAGCTCGATCATGCCGCAGAAGAAGAACCCGGACGTCGCCGAGCTGGCCCGCGGCAAGTCCGGGCGGCTTATCGGCAACCTCAGCGGGCTGCTGGCCACGCTGAAGGCGCAGCCGCTGGCCTACAACCGGGACCTGCAGGAGGACAAGGAGCCGGTCTTCGACTCCGTCGAGCAGCTCGAACTGCTGCTGCCCGCGATGGCGGGCATGCTCGGCACCCTGACCTTCCACACCGAACGGCTCGCCGAGCTCGCGCCCGCCGGCTTCACCCTCGCCACCGACATCGCGGAGTGGCTGGTGCGCCAGGGAGTCCCGTTCCGCGTCGCGCACGAGGCGTCGGGGGAGTGCGTGCGCACCGCCGAGGCCCGCGGCGTCGGACTTGAGGAACTGACCGCTGAGGAGCTCGCCGCGGCCAACCCGGCGCTCACCCTGCAGGTGCGCGAAGTGCTGACCGTCGAGGGCTCGATCGCCTCCCGCGACGCGCACGGCGGCACGGCCCCGAACAGGGTCGCCGAGCAGCGCGAACGCGTCGTCGCCGGAGTGCGGCAACATCGCGAGTGGCTCTCCAAGTGATCACGGTTTGGGCACGACCGGTAGGGTCGAGCCTGTGACTCAGGTGACACGCGACGAACTCGCCCTCGATCCGCTGTGGGTGGCCCGCCGCTTGCTCGGCTGCGAACTGCGGTCGACGAGCCCGCAGGGCGAGGTCGGCGTGCGCCTGGTCGAGGTCGAGGCCTACCGGGGCATGGACGACCCCGCGTCGCACTGCTACCGCGGCCGCACCGAGCGCAACGCGGTGATGTTCGGCCCGGCCGGTCACCTTTACGTGTACTTCGTGTACGGGATGCACTTCTGCATCAACGTCGTGTGCCTCACCGACGGTGTCCCCGGCGCGGTCCTGCTGCGCGCCGGGGAGGTCACCACGGGCACCGAGCTCGCCCGCTCCAGGCGGCCAGCGGTCCGCAAGGATGTCCAGCTCGCCAGCGGGCCCGCTCGGCTGGCCGGTGTGCTAGGCATCACTCGCGAGCACAACGGCGTCGACCTCACCAGCCCGGAGTCGCCGATCCGGCTGTACAACGGCACTCCGGTCGGCGAGGACGACATCCGCAGCGGGCCCCGGGTCGGCGTTGCCGCGGCGATGGACCTGCCGTGGCGGACTTGGGTGGACGGCTCCTCGGCGGTCAGCTCGTACCGACGTGGCGGGCGTCGCCGCATCCAGGCCCGGACGTAAACCCGGTTGCGGGGATGCGCGAAACTGAACTTCGTGAGCGAGCACATCCTTGACGAGCTGACCTGGCGTGGCCTGATCGCGCAATCCACCGACCTCGACTCGCTGCGGCGGGAACTCGACGACGGGCCGCTCACGCTATATGCCGGTTTCGACCCGACCGGCCCCAGCCTGCACGCCGGACACCTGATCCCGATCCTGACGCTGCGCCGCTTCCAGCAGGGCGGGCACCGGCCGGTGGTCCTCGCCGGCGGCGCCACCGGCCTGATCGGCGACCCGCGCGATGTCGGCGAGCGCAACCTGCACGACGAGAACACCGTGCTGGAGTGGACCGACAAGATCCGCACCCAGCTGTCCGCGTTCGTCGACTTCGACGATTCGCCGACCGGGGCGATCGTAGAGAACAACGCGCACTGGACCGCCGACCTGCCGGTCACGGCGTTCCTGCGGGACATCGGCAAGTACTTCTCGGTGAACACGATGCTGGCGCGGGAAACAGTCAAGCGGCGGCTGGAAACCGACGGCATGTCCTACACCGAGTTCAGCTACATGCTGCTGCAGGCCAACGACTATGTGCAGCTGTACCGGAAGTACGGCACCCGGCTGCAGCTCGGCGGCTCCGACCAGTGGGGCAACATCATCGCTGGGGTCGACTTGGTCCGGAAACAGGAGTCGGTCGCGGCGCACGCGCTGACTCTGCCGCTGGTCACCGACTCGGAAGGCCGCAAGTTCGGCAAGTCCACCGGCGGCGGCAACCTCTGGCTGGACCCGACGATGACCACGCCGTACGCCTGGTACCAGTACTTCGTCAACGCGGCCGACGCCGACGTCGCGAAGTACCTGAGGCTGTACACCTTCCTCGACCGCGAGGAGATCGACGAGCTGGAGCGGACCACGGCGCAGCGGCCCCAGTTGCGGGCTGGCCAGCGCCGACTCGCCGAGGAGCTGACCACGCTGGTGCACGGCGCGGACCAGACCCGCAAGGTCGTCACGGCCAGCCAGGCACTGTTCGGCAAGGGCGAGATCGCCGACCTCGACGAGGCGACCTTGGACGCCGCGATGGCCGCGGTGCCGACCGCGGAGATCCGGCTCGCGGACGCTCTGACGATCGTGGATCTGCTCGTCGAAACGGGCCTCGCGACCGGGAAAGGCGCGGCGCGGCGCACCATCAAGGAAGGCGGCGCGTACGTCAACAACGACAAAATCGCAGACGAGGAGTGGTCGCCGAGCAAGGACGACCTGCTGCACGGCCACTGGCTGGTAGTTCGCCGTGGCAAGCGTCACACTGCGGGCGTCAAGGTCATGTACTAGCCTGAAACCAACGCCGGAAAGGGGCTCTGAACTGCATGTTCAGCACCTTCCCGGGATGACCTGAGCCGATTTGACTTGGTGCGGATCAACGCGTAAATTATTTCAGGTCAGCGCGGAACGGGCCGATGAAAAACGGGCCAGGCACTGACATGGGGACGCGAACCAAGCTCCTGCCTCTTGGTGGTAGAGTGGGCGTCCCAATGGGAAATCGAGATTGGTCAGGCAGGCTTTTGTCCGCAGGGCGAGGTTCGGTTTCCAACCAGATCTTTGATACAACAGTGCTTGGCTGTGGCCGAGTAGAATAGCGAGCCGAAATTCGGCGGTGATCCGGTGGGGCGACCCCCCGGTGAGACCGAAAAAGGGCCTGCTACTCTGGTCGACAGCAAAAGCGAAGAGGAAATGCTCCCCGGAGCTGCGGGTCCCTTTGGTGGGGTCGGGTGATGGTGTGGGTGTGTTCTTTGAGAACTCAACAGCGGACTGTTTTGGTTAGTGTTCTTTTATGCCCCCGACCATGCAGGTTT
>NZ_JBSFLZ010000064.1:0-37065 GCF_053599315.1 Saccharopolyspora sp. NPDC000995 | reverse complement strand
CACCGCGCACGCTGACGTGAACGCGGCGAAGAACATTCTCGCCGCCGGACGGGCGGTGACAGCCTGTGGAGACCTCGCCGTTAGGCGGTCCGTGAAGCAGGAACCTCAACCGGCGTTAGCGCTGGTTGGAATCCCCCGGCTTTAGCCGTGGGGAGGACGTCAAGACGTTGGGCATCACCATCCTCAACATCGGCCTGGAGGAGATCGCCACAGGCCTGGGTGTGACGCTGCCCGACCTGCAATGGGTGGTGGGTGTCTACCCGCTGGTGTTCGCCGCGTTGCTGCTGCGGGCGGGCTCGTTGTCGGACCGCATCGTGGGCAAGCGGATGTTCATCGTGGGTGTCGGCGTGTTCACCGCGTCTCGGTGGCATGCGGACTGGCGACCGGGCCGCTGGCGTTGACCATGGCCCGCGCTGTGCGGGGCATCGGCGCAGCCATGACCTACGCCCCCGCGATTCCGCTGCTGGCGCAGGCCTACCCACCGCAGCGGCGTTGCCTCGGCGATGGGTTTGTTCAGCGGTGTCAGCGCCGGCGCGGCGACGCTGGGGACGTTGGCCGGTGGTGCGCTTCCCGACACCTTCGGCCGGCGGTCGATGTTCTTCGTCAACCTCGTGCCCGGTGTGCTGTTGCTGATCGGTACCGCGGACCTGATCGCCTAATCGGGTGCGGGCCGGCGCGGCGGCCGGTTCGACCTGTCCGGCACGGCACTAGCGACCGGAACCCTGTTCGCGATCAACTACACCGTGGTCTCCGGACACGCGGACGTCAATGGGTGGCCTGATGTCGCGGATCGTTGAGCACCTCCGAGACCCGTCCGCTCTCGACGACCCGGCCCCCGCCGAGCACCGTCACGTGCGAGGCGCAGCGCACCACTTCGGAAAGGTCGTGGGTGATCAGCACGACGGCGAGCCGCAGCGTGGCGCGCAACTCGTCGAGCAGGTCCAGCACCGCATCGGCGGTACCTGCGTCCAGCGCGGAAGTCACCTCGTCGCACACCAGCACTGTGGGGTCGCAGGCCAGCGCGCGGGCCAGGTTGACCCGCTGCCGCTCGCCGCCGGAGAGGGAGCCGGGATAGCGGTCGAGGAAGGTCACCGGCAGCCGGACCTGACCGAGCAACCGCTCGGCTTCGCGCTCGGCCTGCTCGACGGAACGCGCTCCCATCGGTCGGGTCAGCGCGGACCGTACGGTTTCGTGCGGGTTCAGCGCACCCGCGCTGTCCTGCGCGACCAACTGGACCGCGCGTCGCTGGTCGGCGCGGCGTCGTGCGGCGGCCGGAGCGAGCGCAACGCCATCGAGGGACATCGTGCCCGCATGACGCCGGTGCAGTCCGACCACGCAACGCGCCAGTGTCGACTTCCCGGAGCCGGACGGTCCGACGACGGCAGCGCACTGGCCGGCCGCCACGCGGAGGTCGATGCCGTGCAGCACCGCCTGCTTGCCGTGCCCGGCCCTCAGCCCGGAGATGACCAACCCGCCTTCATGGTCTGAAGTGGACGGTAGCGGTGTGGTGGCAGGACGCGGAGGAAGGACTTCGTGCGGGGATCCAGCGTCGTGCACCTTGCCTCGTTCCAGCACGAGCACGTGGTGTGCGAGCGCGCGAACCGTGGCCCGGTCATGACTGACCAGGACCGCCGCGCAGCCGGTCAACGCCTCGCCGATCAAACCGCGCACCTCCTCGGCCACGGCCGGATCGAGCCCGGCGGTCGGTTCGTCGAGCACCAGCAGCGCAGGCGAACCAGCCAGCGCCCGGGTGAAGGCGACCCGCCGAGCCTGCCCCCCGGAAAGCTGGTGCGGAAACCGCCGCAGGAAACCGGCATCGGTGGGAAGCCGCATCCGCGCCAGCAATCGCCGGATCTCGGCGGCGACCTCATCCCCCTGGAGCCCGGAGCGAATCCGGACGGTTTCGGCCAGCTGGCGTCCGATCCGGCGAGCCGGGTTGAGCGCGGTGCCCGGGTCCTGCCCGAGGAAGGAGACGATCCGACGGCGCAACCGCATGGTGTGCGTGGGATCGAACGGATCACACCCCTGAGTGCGCACGGTGCCGGACCGGACTTCGAGCCCCGGGCGCACGTGACCGAGAAGGGTCAACGCCGTCGTGGTCTTACCGGACCCGGACGCTCCCATCAGCGCCACGACCTCGCCCGGCCGCACTGCGAAACCGACGCCGTCGACCACCGCGACGCCATCAAGGCTGCGGGTGACGACCAGATTTTCTATCCTGGCCACCATCATCGTCGACCTCCGATCCGGTGTGCGGCTTCGTCGGCGAGCAGGTTGACCGATACCGCGAACACCACAAGCAGCAGCGCGGGCACCAGCACCGGCCACGGATTGAGCGCCACTCCGGGGAAGTTCTCGTTGACCATGCGCCCCCAATTCGCGGCCGGGGCGCCCCGCCCGAGACCGAGGAATCCCGCCGTCGCGGTGAGGTGGATGGCAGCGGTGAACCGGATTCCCAACTCGGCGACCAGGGTTGCGGAGACGGCGGGGAGAACGTCGTGGCGCAGGACCGACCACCACCGGTCACCACGAGCACGGGCGATCTCGACGAAACCGAGGGCGCTCACCTGACGTGCGGCGGCGCGGATTACCCGGACCGAGAACGGCACGCACACCAGCGCGACCGCGACGAGCACGGCCAGGTCGCTGCCGGGGAACCCTGTTGCGATGATCAGCATGAGCAACAGTGGAGGGGCTACCCCGACGACGTCGATGACCCGGACGGCGAACTCGCTCGCGCGCCGTTCGGCGAGTCCGGTCGCCAATCCGACCAGCACGCTGATCGCACTGGCCAGCAGCGTGGAGCCCATCGCGAGGACGAGGACCGGCAGCCCGCCGTGCAACACCCGCACCAGCACGTCCCGGCCGATCTCGTCGCTGCCCAGCGGGAGCGGGCCGGTCGCTGGTTCGAATGGCAGCGACCGCTGCTCCGTGGGGGACCCGCTGGTCAGCAGCGGCCCGAGCAGCGCGAGCGCGGCGACGCCGATGGCCAGCACCGCGCAGATCGCGATCGATGCGCGGGAACGGCGGTGGTTCATCACAACCCTCGCCTACGGGGATCGAGCAGGGTGGCGACCACGTCGCCGACGAGCAGGGCGACCAGTGCGGTCGCGCATAACGCGAGGGAAAGTCCCTGCACCATCGGCACATCCCGGTTGGCGACAGCCTGCTGGAGCTCGTAGCCCACGCCGGGGTAGTTGAAGATCGCCTCCACCACCAGGGCCCCGCCGGTCAGCCCGCCGAACATCACCGCGACGGCCTGCACGGCCGGCCCCAGCGCGTTGGGTAGCACGTGCCGGACCGCCAGCCGGCCCCCGGAGACGCCCGCCAGCCGCGCCGACTCCACGTACGGTGCGTCGAGGACATCGACCACGGCCGAGCGCACGAGCCGAGTCGCTGTAGCCACGCCAACCAGCGTCAGGCTCAGTGCCGGCAGCACCAGCACCTGAGGGCTGTCCCAGGGGCGTCCGCCCACCGGGGCCAGCGACACTTCCGGTAGCAGGTCGAGCCAGGTCGACAGGACCGCGGTCAGCGCCACCACGGTCAGGAACTCGGGAAGTCCGGCCAGGACGAGCGCGCCGCCCGAGATCACGCGGTCGCTGCGCCGCTGCGCGCGCATACCGGCCAGCAGCCCACCCGCGATCGCGGGCGGGACCGCCATTAGGAGCGCGAGCGCGGTCAGCACCAGGCTGTTGGGCAGCCGCTCGCCGAGCACGGCCGCGACCGGACGCCCGCCGACCAGACCTGTGCCGAGGTCGCCGGTGGCGGCGTGGGACAGCCAGGAGGTGTACCGGTCGAGGGCGTTGCGGTCCAAGCCGAGCTGTGTGCGCAACTGGTCGCGGTCGCCCTGGCTGGCCTGCGCTCCGGCCAGGGTGTCGGCGGCGTCCCCGGGTAGCAGATCGGTGGCCGCGAACACCAGCGCCGACAACGCGACCAGCGACAGCACCGCCGCGACCACACGGCGGATGAGCAACAGCGCGAGCTTCATGCCAGGAACGCGCCGGAGAAGTCCGCCCACGGCTCGTTGGTGACGCCCTGCACGTTCGCGGCCTGTCCATTGATGGTGGGGGCGAACACCGGCAGCACCGAATTTCCCTCCTCAAACATCAGCCGCTGCGCTTGCACGGCGGCCTCGCGCCGCTGCGCAGGGTCGGTCGCACTGCGGGCTCTGAGCACCAGCGCGTCGATGTCGGGGCGGTTGAACCCGAACGTCGAGAGTGCGCCCGCGGTGCGGGTGTTGGCGTATCCCGACAGCGGCGGGGAAGGCGGCGAATAGGTCGCAGTGAACGGGAGCTGGTAATAGGAATTGATGTCGGCGAAGAGCTGGCCCGGCGGACGTTGGTCGAGGGTGGCCTGGACGCCGATCTCCTTGAGGTTCTCGACGTACAAAGTGGACACTTCGACCAGGCCCGCGACGTCGGATCCGGTGGTCAGCGTGATCGGCATCCCTTCGGCCCCGGCCTCGCGCAGTAACGCGCGAGCTCGTTGCACGTCGTGCGGACGCTGCGCGATTTCCGCCGCGTAGTCGGCGAATCCCAGCGAAGGCAGGTCGTTGCCGACGAAGCCTCGGCCGAACAGCACGGACCTGACCATGCCCTCGCGATCCGCAGCGAGCTTGAATGCCTGGCGAACACGCACGTCGCCGAACGGCTTGTGCGCGAGGTTCATCATGAACCCGAACGACGTCGCGTGCGGAAGTTGCCCGCTGCTTACCCCGAACCGCTTGTTGGCTTCCAGAGTGCGGGCCTTGACCGGGCCGATGTCACCGACGAAGTCGAGCTGCCCGCCGATCAGCGCGTTCACCCTGGCGTTGGAGTCGGGAATCGAACGCAACTCCAGGGAATCAAGGTACGGGCCGCCACCCAGCGCCAGACCGTAGAAACCCTCGTGGCGGACGAGTGTGCTTCCCTGGCCGGGAACGAACTCGGTGATCCTGAACGGGCCGCAGGTCGGCATGGCCGGCACGAAGGCCATCGTGGCGTCCTTGACCACCAGTGTGCTCTGGCACAGCACCAGCCGACCGTCCGCGATCGGTTGCTTGGCAGGCAGCACCAGCGTCAGATCGTCGACGATGCGGGCGGCGCCCAGGTCGAAGTTCTGCGCAGGTGGTTTGAGGTAGGGAAGCGCGCCGAGGAGGACCGGGGCGTTGAGCGAGTACAGCACGTCTCGCGCGGTCAGAGCGGATCCGTCGGTGAAGGTCACGCCCTTGCGCAGCCGGAGAAGGTAGGTCCGAAGATCCGAGCTGACGTCGATGCCTTCCAGCACGCCGTAGCGCACCCCGTCGGGCGTGGCCGGGTTGAGTGTGCCGAGCTTTCCGTGCATTGCTCGTGCCCGCACCGAATCCAGTGCCGTCGGTCCGGTGAGGAAGTTGAGGGTTTCCGACGCGCCGCCGCCGGTGAACGCGGCGCGCAACGTCCCGCCGCGTCGAGCTGTGGCGGGTGTGGAGCCGCACGCGGTGAAAGCTGCAAGCCCCGCCGCGTACAGCGAGGAGCGGAGGAACGCGCGGCGGTGAATGTGCCGGGTCACAGGGTGATCTCCATGGTGATCGACGGGCAGGGTCAGCTCGTGACTGCCACCGCGCCGGACGGGCAAAGACGCGCGGCTTCGAGCGCGGCATCGCGATGCGCAGCCGGAACTTCCGCGTCCTTCCCGCCAGCGTGCAGCAGTACGGTGCCGTCGCTGTCGTCCTGGTCGAAGATGTCGGCTGCGGCGAACACGCACTGGCCGGCGCCAATGCATTTCGCCACGTCGATCGACACACGCACGGCACGCTCCGGTCTGACAGTGACGGTCATCCTGGGCGACCGTCGGTGGCCGGACACAGACTAATCGAAGATGAAATCCATTTCCACTAAGTGTCGCGTCCTTTAGAGCGGCAAGCCGCGCACCGCGTCGACGACGTCGACGACGTCGTCGCCACCGGTGAACCCCGGCACAAATACCCGAGTCCACGTTGCTGCAGCGGACGGAACACGGACTCCCGCCGGCCCGCTCCGACTCGACGCAGGTCAGCGCCGGGCGCGTTCGCAGCGTGCGCGGGATGCGACCACACTGCGACCACCGGTCTTGTTGGCGCAGGTCAGCGACCCACCACTTGTCGCCACGTCAGCCCGGTCGAGTTTGACCGTTGAGGCGAGATTCCATCTCCTCAGCGAGCTGACTCATGACTGTGAGGACAGCATCGCGTTCTTGTCCGAGACCGGCCAGCAGTTGTGCATGGGCTTCGAGCTCACGGGGGAAAAGGTCGTCGATGGCCCCCTTGGCTTGCGGTGTGATGCTGATGAGCGTGGCGCGGCGATCAGCGGGCTTGGCCGTACGTGTGACGAAGTCCCGTTTCTCGAGCTTGGCCAAAGTCTTGCTGACTCCTGCTCGTGACATGCCGAGTTGTGCGGCCAGGTAAGCAGCGGTCACGGGTTCGTCGAGGTAGCGGAGGGGAACGAGCAGCCTGGCTTCGGCTTGGGTGAACGTGGCGGCGTCGTAGAGATGCTCGACGGCCTGCTCGAGCACGGCGGTGATGCGGTTGACCAGCGCCACGACCGTCATGGGGGAGGTGTCCAAGGCCGGGTTGTGTTCGGCCCAGAGTTCCTGGGTGCGTGTCTGGAGAGAGGGCAATGCCGGTCCTTTCGTTATCCAGCGAACTACTTGCTACAGTATGGCCACGCAGAGTACTGACCCGATAGGCGGTCAGTACCGGAGCGGGTCCCTGGGGTCGATTTGCACTTGTTTCCGATTCGCCTCAGGCGAAGCGACGGCGTGCTCGCCCGTTGACCGAAGGCAAATCGAGAGCGTGGAGCTGAGCGTGCTGGACAAAGATGTTGTGGTGATCGGTGGCGGCGTTGCTGGTCTGTCTGCTGCGATGATGTTGGGTCGATCCTGCCGGCGGGTCGCGGTGATCGACGCCGACGAGCCGCGCAACGCGCCTTCCAAGCACCTGCATGGTTTTCCGTCCAGGGATGGGGCGGACCCGGCCGAGATGGTCAAGGTCGGCCAGCAAGAGGTCCGCAACTACGGTGGTGAGATCCGCAATGGGCGGGTGTCCGGTCTCGAACGCATCGATGAGCGCGGATTCACGGTCCGCTTCGAGGACGGGGGCGCGCTGACTGCGCGCGCGGTGCTGGTGGCCACCGGGCTGCGGGATGAGCTACCGGAGATCGCCGGACTGCGTGAGCGTTGGGGCAACGACGTGCTGCACTGCCCGTACTGCCATGGGTTCGAGGTGCGTGACACCCGGCTGGCAGTGGTCGGTGGGGACAACCGGCCGTTCACCCTGCATCAGGCGCAGCTGGTGCGGCAATGGTCCGATGACGTCGTCTTCTTCCCGCACCGGATCATGCTGACCGACGATGAACGCCACCGTCTGGTCGCGCGCGGCGTCCGGATCGTTGACGGTGAGGTGGCGCGGATCGTCATCGACGGCGACGCCGTTTCCGGTGTTGAACTCGCCGACGGTCAGGTCGTGCCGCGCCAAACGGTCTTCGTCGGCCCCCGGTTCGTGCCCCAAGACCAGCTGTTGACCTTGCTGGGCTGCGACGTCGCTGACAACGGTTGGGTGCACGTCGACTCGTCCGGCCAGACCAGCGTTGAGGGTGTGTGGGCGGCAGGTAACGTCGTGGACAGCCCGGCCCAGCTCATCAATGCCGCCAGCGCTGGCTCGAAGGCCGCGATCGCGCTCAATCACCACCTGCTGGCCGACGACATCGAACAGGCGGTCGCGAAGTACGCGGCCGGATAGCGATTACCGGCGGCCAGCTTCCCGGCGGTCGGCGGGTGAGCTCCGAACTTCCCCACAGACCGGACCGATCGCGGGTCCGACCCCGACGCACCCGCCGGGCGGTGCGCCGGAGGGGACAACGGTAGGTGCCTGCGCACCGCAAGCCCGACCTCCTTTCTTCGGAAGGTCACTTCGCCATGCGCACCAACCAGATCGATCCAACTTCCGCACCCGATTCCATGGGTCGCGTGACGGTTCTGACCCTCGCGCCGCTGTCGGCGAGCGCGCCGCTGGCAACGGCGATGTACCTGCCGACATTCCCGCAGTTGGCCGCGGAGCTGTCGACTTCTGCGGCGGCGGTTCAGCTCACGCTGACCACATATCTGATCGGTCTGGCCCTCGGACAGCTGATCATCGGTTCGCTCTCGGATCAGTGGGGGCGGCGCGTCCTGCTGCTGCGGGCACCTCCTGGCTGCCGTAGCTGGGGTGGGGTGCGCGCTCGCCCCGAACATCGCCTCGTTGGTGGTTCTGCGGTTTGCGCAGGGATTCGGCACGCAGCCGGGATTGCGCTGTCCCCAGCGGTGATCTCCGACCGGGCGGTGGTCGCAGACAACGCGAGGTAGGGGTCGAAGCAAGCACAGCCCGGAGACGGTACTGATCGTGGACGGAAACCCTGGTGCCCACCCACGACCGAAGCGTGAGCGCGTCGTCGAAAAACTACCGGTACTCGACCAACCCGCAGGTGGTCATCGACGCCAACACCCGCCTCACGACCGCGATCGGGAAACCGCTGCCCGGCAACCGCAACGACTGCCGTGCCTACACCGAATCCGGTGTTGATCAGCACTGCACGGGCGCGCACGTGATGGCCGATGGCGGTGGTCGCTTGTGCTTGCCGTTGGGTTCGTGCGGCATCCACGCTATACCGATCGTCGAACGGCGGTTCTGCGGCGGCATCGCCGGCGACGGCTGTTTCTCCTACCCGTTCGGGTCGCCCCCGCGGAGCAGTCCCTTTTGCCGAGCAATCTCGGTATCCTCGATACGCGGTACTTGTGTTCCGCTGCGTCTGGAGGGCGGGATGGACCGGATTGAACTCGTCGAAGCGCTGCGTGCAGCTGGTGTGCCTGACGGCGAGTACTTGATCCCGGGTGGCCCCGCGTCCAGGGGACCGCGTGCGGACGCCTACTACGTCTTGCGCGAGGAGGCCGGCGTCTACCTGGTCACCCTATGGGAACGAGGTGTCGAGGAAACGGCTGCGCGGTTTGCTTCTGAGGACGAAGCGTGCCGGTACCTCCACAGTCACCTCACGCGGCGAGCGCCTGCGCCACTGCCGGATTCGGCGCAGGTAATCGAGGCTTTGATGGCACGCCGGGAAGATATCCAGCGGGAGGCCCGCGAGCAGTACGACCGGGCCCGCCACCACGAGCGCGGATAGACGGGGCGCTACTGCGTGGCATCGGCATGGCGGAGGTGAGCGTCGGTCGCGACGCGCGGGTGAACAGTGGCGAGCGGCGCCGGATCTGCTCCGTCGCAGCCCAGAAGATTGCCCCTCCCCGCGAGTTGGCGGGGAGGGGCAATGCGAGTTGCTCGGTCGACTAATTCTGCACGGTGTCTTTCAAGTCAATTCAGGGGCTGAAGGAAGCCGGCATCGATGAGCTGGCTCGCGTTCATGCTCGGTGAGCGGTACTGAAAGCCGCCGCCCGGTTGCCCGAACCATGGTGCCGCAATCCCTGCCTCGACGCTGAATGGCTTCAATACCTTGAAGACGTGATAGTCGAACGGGTACCGCGGCTCGAGGGTGTCGAGGTTGCTGGGGGGAAGTGCCCGCTGTGCGAACGGTACGCCGAAGGGCGAGAAGAACCGCCCGTTGTTGCTACCGAACCGGTCGAGGACCTGCCCAGGAACCATGTCGAACGTCGTGCGACCGTCGGCGAAACCGTCGTTGGGCGGGAAGCGCCACCCGCCCACGTTCATGTTGGCGGCCGGGTCCCAGAAACAGGCGATGAACGCCGTCGCCGAGAACGAGTCCAGCCGGCTGTAGTCGCGAAGCAGTTCGCCGACGGCGCCGGACTTGGGCAGGAACTCCGGGCCGAGCCGGGGGTCGTCCAAGTAGTAGCGCTGCAGCGGGCGGTCGGGAAGCTCGGTTCGCGAGCCCGCGATCCCGTTTGCCGGGCAGATCGTCGGCGGAGGTCCCGTTGTAGGCGGAGGAACCGGATGCTCGGAAGGTGGGGCCGTTTGCTCCGGCGTCAGTGGCGGCGCTGGCGGCGCACCATCCGACCGGGCGGCGGAGGCGGGAGTCGCCCCCTGTATCGGCAATGCCTGTGCGGTGGTATTTCCGGTACTGACCGCCAGCATCATCCATGCGGCCAGTGCCACCACGGTACGATGAGACTTTCGCATTCGATCTTTCCTCCGGGGTCCGTAGATCACCGAACGTCGCCTCCCGGTCATCGGCAAGGTTCGCCATCTCGTGGAGTGGGAATCTGGCGCTCCCACCCCCTTGAGTGGAGCGTTCAGGCACGCGTTCACCCGGACAGGAAGTGCGACGAGCTTCTGGACGGGTCACGAAAATTAATCGGATTCGTCGCGCGCTGAACTGTTCGCCCGGCATTTGGGGTACGCAATTCGGTTTGCGGATGGGAGGCGCATTCTGCGGAGCGATGGAGGCGAAGACCGCGTCGAAGGCGGCACCCGAACTTCGCGTCACGGTTGGGAATCAGGCATCTGAATCGGTGCGCGGCTGGCGACTTTGGACGGCACCGGGATCGTCTACCTGGCGCGGAGTCCGCGGAGGGTGTCGATCACGTGGAACATCGGCTCCCGGCTTATCCGACGCCGCTCGGCCGAGTTCTGCTGGCCGCGCTACCAGGACGGGTTCGCATTGATCGACGGGGAACACGAAGAGGGCGTCCGCTCGGTCGTGGCTCTTATCCGGGACCGCAGTGGTGTCATCGCTGCGATCAACATCTCGGTCAAAGCGGCGCGCATGTCCGCCCAGGAACTTCGCGAATCGATGCGCACCCCTCGTGCGCGAACACGCCGATGCCATCTCCGCTGAGATCAGCCATCGCTTACGACACCCGCTCCGCACGAGGGAAAGGCGCAGAACCCCTCGACAACGTGGCGTCGACGTGTGTCGCTTGCCTCGCAACTGTGCGACTGACATGCGTCAGCGTGCTTGCGGGTGGCAGTCCTGTTCGGCGAACCAACGCTACAAGGATTTCCAAAGGCAGAAGGGGCTGTTGTTCGTACTGTCAGAACCGTAAAACGGCCAGGAGGCCGCCTTCCACGACTGGTACGGCACGGAACACGCACCGGCCAGAGCCCAACTTCCCGGGGGTTTTGACGGCACGTCGCTACCGTGCGACGGACGGGCAGGCATCCAGCTGGCTGGCCATCTACGAGCTGGAACTCGCAGTCCTGAAAAAAGGACCAGTACCAGAAGCTGCGCCGAGCACAGCGACAGCTGGAGGCGAAGGGCGGTTTCTGGGGTCAGAGGTCGGGGAGGTTCTCGCGGTCCTGGCCGCCGGCGGCGCGCAGTTCCGGGTTCGCGTCGCGGATGGTCGCGGCGTGCTGGACGTGCTCGGCGGCCAGTCTGGCGGCCTCCGCAGCGTTGCCAGCCTGCACGGCTTTCAGGATCGCGTCATGGTCGTGCTGCAGTGCCTTGGCGGCTTCTTCGCTGCCCCAGACGGTCGCGGGTGGGGTGAAGCGCACCCACAGCGTCTCGACGTATTGCAGGACCAGTGGAGACGCCTGCTCGTAGATCGTGAAGTGGAACTGCTTGTTCAGGCGAGACAGATCGGCGGGGGAGGCTTCCTCGTGCAATGCGCGTTCGATCTCGGCGTGCCGGGCCTCGATTTCCTGCAGCTTCTCGGGGGTCATCCGCTCGACCGCCATTTCGGCAGCGACGGACTCGACGGCGGCCCGCAGCCGGTAGAGGTCGGCGGCGGTCTCCGGGGTCATTTCCCGGACCGTGGCGCCCTTGTGCGTGGAGTAGACAACCATGCCGTCCGCCTCCAGGATGCGCAGTGCTTCCCGAACCGGGGTCGGGCTGACGCCGTACCGCTTGGCCAGCACCGTCTGCTTGATCAGCTCGCCAGGGCGGATCGTGCCAGCTGCGACGTCTTCGCGAATCCGGTCGGCGACCCATGCTGTGCGGCTCTGAGGTGGGGAGTCGGCGTTGCCGATGCTCATGTGTCGCCTTTCCGTTCGTCCGCCGGTGACCAAAGGTCAACAGTCTATTGCCTATCGTCTCACCCACGGTAGTCAACCATTATCCATGGACAACATTCTATAGAGTATGTACCTTCTGTGCTGCCGCCAATGCGGGCGGCCGATCACATCGAGCGGGAGAAGTGCATGGACGCACACACGGGACTGACCCGGCACGTCGCGAAGTGGATCGTCGAACAGCAGGCGCGGCCGCTGCCCGCAGACCTGGACCGCCACTTGCGCCGCATGGCGCTCGACGCGGTGGCCGGCATGGTCGCCAGCTCGGTGGGCCCGGTGTCCGCCGCCGTCGCACGGCACGCCGCGGCCCTCTATCCCGGTGATGTGGCGACCTCCATCGGGCACGGAGCGTCGTCGGTGCTGGGCGCGGCGCTGGTCAACGGCACCAGCGGTCACGGCATCGAGTCCGACGAGGGGTACACCCCGGGCAGCATGCACCCCACCTCGGTGGTGCTGCCGACGGTGTTCGCCCTCGGTCAGAGCCTCGGCGCCGACGCCGGACGTGTGCGGGCCGCGGCCGCGATCGGTATGGAACTCGCGTGCCGGATCGCCGCCGCTGGCCACCCGGCCACCCGCAACCGGCACTTCCACAACACGCCGCTGGGCGGTGTTTTCGGTGCGACCGCTGCGGCGGCCGTGCTGCGCGGGCTGTCGGAGACCGAAACCGTGCACGCGCTGGGCATCGCTGGCTCGCACGCGGGCGGGCTGTTCGAGTTCCTCGGCGACTCGGCTGAGGTGAAGCGATTCCACCCGGGCAAGGCCGCCCGCGACGGTATCGCTGCAGCGGATCTGGCCGTAGCCGGACTCACCGGACCGACCACGGTCCTGGAAGGGACCGACGGATACTTCGCCGCCTACGCCGGTTCGGTCGGTGAGGCGTGGTTCCCGGAGCAGATCACCAACGGACTCGGGCAGGAGTGGGTCTTGCTGAAGACCTACGTCAAGCCTTATCCGTGCTGTCGGCACCTGCACGGTGCCATTGACGGTGCGCTGGAGTTGCGTCGCGAGCACGCGATCGACCCGGCCGACATCACTGCGGTGCGGGTCGAGACCTTCCCGATCGCCGCCCGGCACGCCGGAACCGATCTGGACACGATCCTGCAGGCACAGCTGAGCCTGCCCTACACGGTCGCCGTCGCTCTCACCCGGGGCGCTGTGACTCTGACCGACTTCCAGCCCGCCGCACGCGAAGACGCCGCGGTCCGGGCTCTGATGGGCCGCGTCTCGGTCACCGTGGATCCAGACGCCGACGCCGCCTACCCCCGGTCCGGCCGCCCTGCTCGGACCAGCGTTGAGCTCGCCAGTGGGCGCAGCCACACCGCCTGGGTGCAGCACCCGTACGGCGAGCCGGCGAACCCGCTGTCCGACGAGGCGCTTGAGGACAAGGTCCGCGGATTGTGCGAACCGGTGATCGGCGCGGTCGCCACCGCCGACCTCATCACTGCTGTCCGGGCCTTCGACGGACTGGACTTCCTGGCCGGCATCGACCGCGCGATCCGGGCCGGCGCGCTTGTCGCCGGCTGACTCAGCACGCCCCCACGACTGACCGCACCACTTTGCAAGGAGCCATCCAATGAGGGTTGGTGTCGAAGCACTGGAGCTCACCTACGGGGAGCACCGAGCAGTGAAGAACCTGGACCTGATGATCCCCGACGGCAGTTCCGTCGTCCTGTTGGGACAGTCAGGGTGCGGGAAGACGAGCACCATGCGGTGCATCGCCGGTCTCGAGTCGCCTTCCGGCGGCCGGATCACCATCGGTGACCGCACGGTGTACGACGGCGAGAGCGGCACCACCGTCCCGTCGCACAAGCGCAACGTCGGCATGGTCTTCCAGTCCTACGCGGTCTGGCCGCACATGACGGTGCTCGACAACGTCGCGTTCCCCCTGAAGATGAAGGGCGTCGGTCGAGCCGAGGCCCGGCGCAAGGCCATCGGGGTGCTCGACGTCGTCGGCCTGAGCCACCTGGGCGAGCGCGGGGCCAGCATGTTGTCCGGCGGCCAGATGCAGCGGGTCGCGCTGGCTCGCTCGATGGCCATGGAGCCGGCGGTGCTGCTGCTGGACGAGCCGCTGTCCAACCTCGACGCACGGTTGCGCGACGAGCTACGGGTCGAGCTGCGCCGTATCCAGGTCGAGCGCGGCCTGACCAGCCTCTACGTCACCCACGACCAGCAGGAGGCGCTCTCGCTGGCCGACCAGATCGCCATCATGCAAGGCGGCCGGATCACCCAGCTCGGCACGCCGGAGGAGATTTACGCCGCTCCGGCCAGCGCGTCCATCGCGAGCTTCCTCGGGGTCACCAACGTCTTCGAGGTCGAGAGGTCCGAGGGCAACCGGGTCATGCTGGCCAAGCACGGCCAGCAGCTCGTGGTCGACGAGGTCGACACCGGCGGCGCCGGCTCGCGCTTCGCCTGCATCCGGCCCGAGCACGTCCGCGTCGACCCGGGCACCCCCGAGGAGTTTGGTTCACCGTCGGTGAACCGGATGTACGGCACCGTCGAGGTCGCGGTCTTCCAAGGGGCCTCGATCCGCTGCACCGTGCGCACGGGCACCGGTCTGGTGGTACAGGCGGTCTGCCCGCCCCCCACGACGGGCATGCTCACCGCCGGCACCGAGGTCTCGGTTCACGTCGATGCCCGTGCCATCCGGCTGCTGCCCGAGCACGTGGCCGGCGCGCAGGAGTCGCAGGAGGTCGTCGCGGCATGACCACCAGCCCGACTAGACCCGCCCCTGCGGCGACTCCACCGGGCGCCGGTGTGACGGCCCACCGACGCCGCAACCCCGTCCCGTTGCGCATCCGGATCCTCGGAATGCCGCTGCTGGCGTTCGTCTCCTTCCTGGTCCTGGTCCCGGCGGCGCTGATCATGGTGGCCGCGTTCGCCACCGACGTGCCGCGGCCGGGCAATTCCGGGCTCGCCTTCACGCTGGAGAACCTGCGGGTCCTCGTGGCCAAGGGCGTGCTCGTCGCGGCGCTGAACTCGCTGCTCATCGCGGTCGGTGCCACAGTGCTGGCGCTGGTGATCGGTGGGGTGCTCGCCTTCGTGGCGGCCAGGACCGACGCCCGGGCCCGCGGCTTCCTCTACTTGATCGGGCTGATGCCGCTGTTCCTGCCGTCCTACGTGGGGGCACTGGCGTGGTCGATCCTGGCCAGCCCAGGAGCCGGGCTGATCAACGTCGCCTTCCGCGACCTCGGTGCGACGGGGCCGGTCGTGAACGTCTACACGATCGTCGGCGTCATCGTAGTGATGGCGATATACTACGCGCCTTACGCCTTCCTGATGATCCACAGCTCGATGTCGCTGATGAACCCGGACCTCGAAGACGCGGCCGGTGTGCACGGCAGCCCACCCTGGCGCACCATCCGCTCGGTCACCGTGCCGCTGTCGCTCCCGGCGATCCTGGGTGCCGGCCTGCTGATCTTTGTGCTCGTGTTCGAGAACTTCCCGGTCTCCCAGGTGCTGGCCACGCCGGGCGGGATCGACACGATGCCGACCTTCATCTACAAGCTGATGAATTCGACCCCGTCGCGGGGCAACGAGGCCGCGGTGATCGCGATCGTGCTCGTCGCGGTGGTGTTGGCGGTCACCTGGATGCAGCGGCGCTACCTGGCCAACCGTTCGTTCACCACGGTGTCGGGCAAGGGCGTCAAAGCCCGAACGATCGCACTGGGCCGCTGGCGGACCCCGGTGTTGGTCGCAGCAGTGGGCTACTTCGTGCTGTCGATCTTGCTGCCCCTACTCGCCCTATTGTTGTCGGCGGTTCGGAGCTCGCCGTACATGAGCTCGTTCGGCTCGCTCGCCGAGCCGGGCGCGCTCGACGCCAGTTCTTTCGCCGCAGCACTGACCTCCGATGGGTTCCTCGGGGCAGCAACCAACAGCGTCGTGGTCTCGGTCGCTGCCGCGACCAGCGGCACTGCGCTGGCCTTCGTGGTCGGCTACGTGGTGTACCGCACCAAGTCGTGGGGCCGCGGTGCGTTGGAGAACGTGTCGATGGTCCCTCTGGCCATACCGCACGTCGTGCTCGGTATCGGCCTGCTCTGGACTTGGCTGGTCATGCCGCTGCCGGTCTACGGCACGCTCTGGGTGTTGATCATCGGTTTCGTCGCCGTCCAGATGCCGCAGGGCCTCCGGGGCATCGCCGCCTCGATACGGGCCACCGACCGGGATCTGGAGGACAGCGCCGTCATGCTCGGCGCGCGCCGCAGCCGTGCGATCGCCGTGATTACCCTGCCGCTGCTGCGGGTCGCTGTGCTCTCCACATTCCTGCTCCTGCTCATGCTGAGCATGCGTGAGCTGACCGTGCCGCTGTTCCTTTACACCACCGACACCGAGACCCTCTCGATCGCCATCTACGACCAGTTCGAGAACGGCGGCGCGCTTAGCGAAGCCTCGGCCACCGCGCTCATCTACTGCGCGATCATGTTCTTGCTCAGCTACCTGCCCCGCCGGTTCGGCGCGGGCTCAGGAGGCCAGGGTGCCTGAGATGATGATGTCCCGCCGTTTCCGTGCGCACGGACAGCGCATTACGGCGCTGTTAGCCCTGGTAGCCGCGGTAAGCCTGCTGGTGTCGGCCTGCGGCGGCTCGGTGCACAACACGCCGACCGCCCGAGCGGCCAAGCTGCTCGCCCCCGCGCAGGTGGACACCACCGATGGCCTGACCATCGATGGCGAGAAGATCGCTGACAAGGCGCTCTACGAGGCCGCAAAAGGCAAAAAGGTGGTGCTGTACTCCGCCGCTGGCAAGGAGGCCGAGGACCTCACTCTGGCCCGGTTCACCGCGGAGACCGGCATCCCGGTTGAGCTGACCCGGCTGCCGAACAACAAGCTCGCCGAGCGAGCGCTGTCCGAGCATGGCGCCGGTCGTCTCGGGGCGGACGCGATCCGGCTGACCGATCCGCGCACCGCACGCGACTTCGGCAAGGCCGGCGTGTACGTGCCCTACCGGACGCCGTTCCACGACAAGCTGGACGCGGCGGGCGCCACAGTCGACGCGAACTGGTTCCCGGCCTACTACTTCGTCAATGCGATGGCCTACAACTCCGCCATCCACACCGAAAACCCGCCGGACGGCTGGGAGGATCTTGTCGACCCCCGGTACGAAGGGCAGCTTGGGATCGTCGCCATCACCACCGGCGGCACCCTGAAAGCGCTCACCCGGTTCCAGATCGAGGAGTTCGGCCCCGAATACCTCGACCGCCTGGCCGCCCAGCAGCCCCGGGTTTTCGACTCCACCTCGACCGAAGTGGACGCCCTGGCCCGCGGCGAGATCTCGATCGCAACCGTCAGCTTCAACAACGCCTTCGGCGCGCAGAACGACGGCGCACCCATCCGTTTGGTCGTTCCGAAGGAAGGCGTCTCCGCGTCCGAAGGCCCGCTCGGGCTGACCCCGAAAGGCGCGGACAACCCGGCCGCCCAGGTGTTCGCCAACTGGTCGCTGTCCAAGGCCGGCCAGAAGTTCGTCGGCTCCCAAGGCTTCGTGCCGGTCCGCACCGACATCGGTCCGGCCCGTGCCGGTGAGTACGAGCTGCCGACGGCGGACTCACCGCGCTTCCACCTGCTCGACGAGGAGGGCTTCGCCCGGCACGCGAAGGCCGACGAGGCGCTGTGGAAGCAGAAGTTCGGCTTCATCGGCTGAGCCAGCCGCCCACACGCATGAAAGGCAACGGAGCATGACTTCGACCCTTGACCGTCCGGCCGACGGTGCGAACGCCGACGACCTGGCCCGCAACGACCTCCTCCACTCGGTCAACGCGTTCGCCGCGCGGCACCTCGCGCCCGGAGCCCTGGCGCGAGCGCACGACCCGCGCTATTCCTGGGACATCGCCGCCAAGCTGGGAGAGCAGGGCCTGCTGGGCTTGACGATCTCCGAGGAGGACGGCGGACAGGGAGCTGGGCTAGCCACTGCGGTCGCGGTGATCCAGGCGGTCGCCCAGCACTGCCCTAAGAGCGCCGACATCCTGCAGGCCGGCAACTTCGGTGCGATCCGCACTTTCGCCGAATTCGGCACCCACGAGCAGAAGGTGGCGTACCTGCCCGGCTTGCTCGCCGGGCACGGTCTGCTCTCGCTCGGCATGAGTGAGCCCGAGGCAGGATCGGCAGCAACCGAGCTTGTCACCAGTGCCGTCGAGGACGGCGATGACCTTGTCGTCAACGGCACCAAGATATGGGGTACGCACAGCGTGGACGCCACGCTGTTCCTGGTCTACGTCCGTTTCGGACCCGGCACGCGCAACATCGGGTCGGTGCTGATCGAGCGCGGTGACCCCGGCTTCGAGGTCGGCGAGCCGTCGGCGTATATGAGCGGTGAGACCTGGGCCCAGCTCTACTTCGAGGACTGCCGCATTCCGAAGTCGCGGATTCTGCTCGGCCCGGGTGGGTTCAAAAAGCAGATGAGCGGCTTCAACGTCGAGCGCCTCGGCAACGCTTCCCGCTCGCTGGCCCTGGGCAGACTCGCGTTCAACCTCGCCCGCGAACACGTCTCCAACCGCACCCAATTCGGCCGTACGCTCAACGAGTTCCAGGGTGTGCAGTGGACGTTCGCGGAGGCCGCTGTCGCGTTGGACTCCGCCGACGCTCTGCTCGCCCGCGCGGTGGCCAACGCCGAGGACGGGCTGCCTTCTGCCTACGAAACCACGGTCGCGAAGTACGCCGCCAACACCGCTGGATTCAAGGCGGCCGACGCGGCGATGCAGATGATGGGTGCGCTGGGCTACAGCACGGAGTCGCTCGTCGAGTACTGCCAGCGCCGCACCCGTGGCTGGATGATCGCCGGGGGATCGCTGGAGATGATGAAGAACCGGATCGCGGAGCAGATCTTCAACCGCCGGTTCACGCAGCGGGCGGCGTCGTGAGCACCGACCTGGGAGCAGGACCGGTTCGGGTCGAGCACGACGGCGACGTCGCCGTCGTCGTGCTCGACAATCCGCCGGTGAACGCGAGCACGGCGGCGGTCCGGGCCGGGCTGCTGGAGGCATTGCGGGCGACAGGTGCCGACGAGAGGGTGACCGGTGTCGTGCTGATCGGCGCGGGCAAGCACCTGATGTCCGGATCGGATCTGCGCGAGTTCTCCGCCGACGAGGTGCCGGAACCGCAGCTGCCAGAAGTCCTCGCCGCGATCGAGGTCCACCCTTGTCCTGTGGTCGCGGCGCTGTCCGGCGCCACGCTTGGCGGCGGGCTGGAACTCTCCCTGGCCTGTGACCGGCGAATCGCGCTTGCGGGCGGCCAGGTCGGATTGCCCGAGGTGGGCCTCGGGATGATCCCGGGAGCGGGCGGGATCGTCCGCGGCGTGCGGCTGCTGGAGCCCGACCGCCTGCTCGACCTGGTGGTGACGGCCAAACCGATCCCGGTCGAGCAGGCCAGCGAGCTCGGCCTAGTCGACGAGGTCGTCACGGACCGGCTGCGCGATTGGGCGGTGGCTGCGGTCCGGACCACGGCCAAGCGCGTGCTCAGTATCCTGCCGCCACGGACTGGGGAGCCGGGCCTGCTCGAGGAAACCGCTCGTCGGCTGATCGCCCGGCACGGCGCAGAAACGGCGGTCGTCGCCGCCGCAGGCGCGGTGCTGGCCGCGACCGCGCTGCCCGCGACGGCGGCACTGCGGCACGAGCGCGCCGAGTTCACCCGACTGCGATGCGGGCCGGAGGCTGCAGCCCGGCGGCACCTGTTCTTCGCCTGGAGTGCGGCCGCCCGGGCGGGACGGCCAAAAGTAGAGCGTCCTATCCGGACAGTCGGGGTGGTCGGCGCCGCAACGGTGGGTGCCGGAATCGCCCGGGCGTTCGTCTCGGCTGGCGTCGACGTGGCCCTCGTCGACCGCGATCCGGCCGCACTGGAGCGGGCCACCGACCAGGTGGCGCGAGCCGGAGGCGATGCCGCCGCCCGGCTGCGCACCGGGACCGCGCTAGAGCTGATGTCGGGCGCGGATCTGGTGGTGGAGGCCGTCGTCGAGGACCACGGCGTGAAGGCCGCTGTGCTCGGCGAGGTCGCCGGCGTCGTCCGACCAGGGGTGCCGCTGGCGACCAACACCTCCTACCTCGACATCGATGCGCTGGCCACGACCGCCGTCGCCGACCCGGAGCGGGTGCTGGGCATGCATTTCCTGGCGCCCGCGCACCGCAGTGGCGTGCTGGAGGTCGTACGCGGACGTGTGACCTCCTCGGACGCGCTGGACCACGTGCTGTCGGCAGCACGGCTGCTGGGCAAACTCCCGGTGATCGTCGGGGTCTGCGACGGCTTCGTCGGAAACCGGATCTTCTCCGCGTACCGGCACCAGTGCGAGCTGCTGGTCGAGGAGGGCGCGACGCCGCGGCACGTGGACGACGCGCTGCTCGGCATCGGCGTCGCGATGGGCCCGTTCGCGGTGGCTGACATGTCCGGGCTGGACGTCGCCTGGCGCGCGCGCAGGAACCGGGACGCGGGCCGGGACCCGCGCGAGCGGTACTCGGACCTGGCCGACCGGTTTGTGGAGAAGGGTCGGCTCGGGCAGAAGACCGGTGCCGGCTGGTACCGCTACACCCACGGAGACCGAACGCCTCACGACGACCCGTACACCGACGTATTGATCGCCGATGCCCGCGCCGCCAACAGGATTACCCCTCGCGCGATCGGTCCTGAGGAGATCGTCGAGAGGGTGCTCACCGCGACCGCGAATGAGGCGGCACTGGTGCTCGCCGAGGGTGTAGCCGCCAGACCCGGTGACATCGACGTCTTGATGACCCGGGGCTACGGCTTCCCGGAACGCCTCGGAGGGCCGTGCCACTGGGCAACCACCCAGCCGTCCGCGCAGTACGAGGCAGCCGTCCAGCGGCTGGGTTCGGCCGCCGGTTGGGGGATTCCAGCCCGGTGACCCGGTCTTGTTGCGCTGACCGGGCATCAGGGCCGCCGGGTTTTCGATCAGCCGAGCAGCACGGCGTGCTGGGCGACCGACGCCACTGTGCGGCCGTCCCGATCGAAGAGTGTGCCGCGGGCCAGTCCGCCGTCCTCCCCAGCGGCCGGGCAATCCTGCACGTAGAGGAACCAATCGCCCGGCTCCGGCTCGGCGTGGAACCACATCGCGTGGTCCGCGCTGGCCGCGGGCCGGTGCAGGTCCGCCTGTTCGCCGCGGGCCCAGGCGACCACCGGCAGCAGAGAGCGGTCCGAGGCGAAGGCCAGCACCGCGCGCCGCAGGTGGCTGTGGGCCTCCGGTATCGGGTCGGCACGAAGCCACAGGCAGCGCGGTGCGAACGGATCGTCCAACGGGGCATCCACCGGGCGCACGTCCAGCGGCCGGGAGGCGGTGCGCCAGTCGCCATGCGGCGGCAGGCGCACCCCGTCTGCGGGCAGGGCGGCGGCCCGGCGCTGCCGGAGCGAGGGGAGAGATTCGGGATCCGGAACTCGCGGTGGCCGAATCGAGGCGGTGGTACCGCTTGGTCCGGGGCCCAGCGCCACGAGCCCGGTGACCAGTTCGCGGCCCGACTGCTCGGCGCCGACAGCGAGCACGGTCCGGGTGCGGCCCGCACGGATGGTGCGGACCGGGTAGGTGATCGGCTCGCCCGGCCGTCCTGGGCGGAGGAAGTAGACGTGCAAGGACTCGACGAACCGGCTGGCAGGGGCGTGCTCACCGGCCGCCAGCACGAGCTGGGCGAGCAATTGCCCGCCGAACACGCGTTGGTCGAACCCGGCTGCGGGGGAGCCGACCAGGTATCCGCCTTCCCAGCGCAGCTTGATCCGGTCCGCGAGCGGGGTCCGATTCACCACTCCGGGCAGCGAGGTTTCGTCGCCCTGGGGGCCTTCGGCGGCGCATTCCGTGTCGTTGTGGTCCACACCGCAGACATTACAATAAACACTCAATAGAGTATTGAGTAATTTGGAAGTGACGCCGGCCGGTCCGGTGGAACACCCCGAACCCAGCCGAGGAGTGCAAGATGACTCAGAACCCCTCCCCGTCGCAGACCGATCGCGCTCCCAGCGCGGCCACGCTGTCCGCTCCGTTGCTGCACCCCGCATCGGTCGCGATCGTGGGGGCCTCCGATGACCCGAGGAAGACGACGGGCCGCCCCCAGCGCTTCCTCGCGGCCGCCGGATACGAGGGCACCGCCTGGTTCGTCAACCCGCGTCGGGAGACGGTCCAGGGGGAAAGGGCGTATCCGAGCCTGTCCGCGCTACCCGGGGTGCCTGACCACGTCTACGTGATGACAGGTGCCGAAGCCGCTGTCGACACCGTGGCCGAGGCTGCCCGCCTCGGCGTTCCGGTAGTGACCGTGCTGTCCTCCGGTTTCGCGGAGGAAGGTGAGGAAGGCAAGGCACGCGAGGACCGGCTGCGCGCCGCCGCTGCGCAGGGCCCAACCCGGGTCGTCGGCCCGTCCAGCCTCGGCGTGGTCAACCCACGCGACGGTGTCATGCTCACCGGCAACGCGGCATTCGGCGAGCCGGACACGCCGACTGGCGGGATCTTCGTCGCCTCCCAGTCGGGCAGCGTGATCGGCGCACTCGTGTCGCGGGCGCGCGGCAGGGGGATCGGGTTCGCCGGCCTCGTCTCCACCGGCGGCGAGGCTGATCTGTCGCTGGGCGAGATCTGCTCGGCGACTCTGGAAGATCCTGAGATCACCTCCTACGCGTTGTTCCTGGAATCCCTGCGGCATGCCGGTGATCTGGCCGAGTTCGCCGCTGCGGCGCACCGCGCGGGCAAACCGGTCGCGGTCTACAAGCTGGGCCGCTCCGATGAGGCTGCGGCGCTCACCGTGTCGCACACCGGTGCCTTGGCCGGGGAGGACAGCGAAGCGGAGGCCTTCTTCCGGGCGTGCGGTTTCGCCCGGGTCTCCACCTTCGAGGGCCTGTGCGAGGCCCCGCCGCTGCTGGAGCGGGTTCCGGCGGATGGCCCCACCCGTCCGCGCGTCGGTGTCGTCACCACCACCGGCGGCGGCGCGGCGATCATGGTGGACCAGCTGGCGCTGCGCGGGCTATCCGTGCGCGGACCCAGCCACGAGCTCGTCGACAGGATGGCTGCCGCGGGTGCACCGGTCCCGCACAGCCTCATCGCCGACCTCGGCCTGGCTGGCGCGAAGCACGACATCGTCTCCGCAGCGCTGCGGGAGCTGCAGGACTCCGGCGAGTTCGACGTGATCCTGTTCGTCATCGGATCCTCGGCACGCCTCAACCCCGAGCTCGCCGTGCAGGCACTGGCCGAACGCGGCGGGCGCACCGTGCCGGTCGTCGGGTTCGCACTGCCGGAGGCGCCGGACGCGGCGAACCTGCTCGCCTCTTCCGGGGTCCCGGCTTTCCGCACCCCCGAGTCCTGCGCGGATGCGATTGCCGCCGCGTTCTCCCGCCGGTCGGCAACCATCGACCCGAAGCGGATCGTCGGTCTGCCCGAGGGCGCCCCACGGCTTCTTGACGAGCAAGTCTCGGCCGAGCTGCTCGCGGGAGTCGGTGTGCCGACTCTGCCGTCGGTGGCACTCAAGACCGCTTCGATTGACGACCAGATCTCCTTGCCATTCGACTACCCGGTCGTGGTCAAGGCACTCTCGAACCAGCTCGCGCACAAGACTGATGCCGGCGGCGTCGTCCTAGGCGTCGCCGACGCCGACGCGCTTCGTACCGCCATTCGCGGCATTGTCTCTGACGTCGCAGAGACGGTCGGGATCACCATAGACCGGGTGCTGGTGCAGCCGATGGCATATAAGGGAGTCGGGGAGGTGCTTGTCGGCTACCGGCGCAGCCCAGACGTAGGCCCGGTCGTCGTGCTCTCTACTGGCGGCGTGCAGGCAGAGCTGTACGGCGACAGTGCCGTCCGGCTGGCACCGGTCGACCGCGCCACCGCGCATGAGATGATCGATGAGGTCACCGGTTTGGCCGTGCTCAAGGGGTTTCGCGGGGCGCCAGCCGGCGATGTCCCGGCCTTGGCCGACGCAGTGGTTGCGCTGTCCCGCTTCGCGATTGAACAGCCGTCTGTGCTGGAGGCCGAGGCGAACCCCGTCGCCGTGAACACCAAAGGGGTCATCGCGCTCGACGCGCTGATCCGCCGGATTGACGACGGGGAGCGCGGACGTGCGTGATGCGTTGATCCACTTCAGCGATCGTGCGCCCCGAGTCGATCACACGATGCGCAGCCTCGACCTTGAACTCGGCCGTGAACGACCGACGCTTGCGAAGCACCCGCCGGGTGATGCGGATTCACAGCCATGTCTCGATGGCCAGCAGGTCTCGCATGGAGATCACTCCGACCACCATCCGGCCCTGCATGACCGGCAGGTGGCGGATGCCGGCGTCGAGCATGCGCCGCGCGACGTCCCGGGTTTCCTCGCCAAACTTGGCGGTCTGGATCTGGTGGGTGGCGAACGTGGTTGCCGTTGTGGTTCGCGGATTTACATCCTGGGAAATGGCCCGGACCACGTCGCGCTCCGAGATGATGCCCATGATCCGGTCGTCCTCGAGTACCGCGAGTGCGCCGACGTGGTCCGCGGTCATCTTCGCGGCCACCTCCCTGATCGAATCGGTCGCCTCGCAGGTCAGCGTTCCTTGGCGGAAGACTTCCTCGACTAGCATGGGTCCTCCTCTCGGGAATCGCGCACGGTTGTGCGTGCGGGCGGTGGGGACGGCTGGGCTCGGCGCTCGATCACCTGAACCTGGCGGGCCCCAGGCGCCGCCAGGGCGAGTGCACGAGCGACGTGGCGGGCGGCGATGTCTCCGACCGGGTCGATAATCATCACCGCGCCGTCGCGCACGGACACGGACCACTTGTCGAAGCCTCCGTAGCGATCGAGGTTTCGCCGCACTTCGGCTCTGATCACTGGGTCCTCCCGGGCCAGACCGCGCATCAGGTCGCGCCGGGTCACGATGCCCACGACCACGCGGTCCTGGACGACGGGAACGGCGCGCAGGTGGTGGCTGAGCATTGTCTTGGCGATGTCGGCGCAGTCGGTGCCCGGGGCCGCGGTGCGCACCTTCTTGGTCATGACCTGGCTGACGAGGGTCGGTGGTGCCCCACTCGGGGTGTCCAGGTGGCGTTCTGCGGTGCGGGGGTCGTGCGGGATCGCGTCGCAGATCAGATCGGCCTCGGTGACGATGCCGACGAGAATTCCGTCCCTATCGATCACGGGTGCCGCGGTGAACCCGTGTTCGGCCAGCGTCCCGGCTGCCGTTCTGATCGAGTCGTACTCCCGAACGGTGATGACCGGGTGCGACATGATGTCTTCGGCTTGCATCGTTGCTCCCGGACTCTCCTGTGGCCGCGCCCGTTGCGCAGACGGCACAGAGGCTGCAAGCAATCGGATGTCCCTACGCTGCCCACCTTGCCGAGGTCATCACGGCCCACGGCAGGGCCGATGGGCCTCCGTCCAGCCGGCCGCGTGATCGACGGGGCCGGCCGGCCTCGCTCGACGGTGATTCTCTCACCAGCCGCATCGCGGTTTGCAAATGCTTTCGGCTGCTCAGGAGGCCCGTACTGCCGGCTGGATGTGCACTGCGGTGACCTTGTATTCGGGGCAGTCCGTGGCGGTGTCGGTGTGCGGTGAAGTGAGTTCGTTGACGGGTGCGGTGGGGAAGTGGAAGGCGGCGAACACCTGGCCGGATGCGACGTCGGTGGTGAGATGCGCGGTCAGGGTGGTCTGCCCCCAGCGGCTGGTAGTGATCACGTCGGTTCCATCGGGGATGTCGAGGCGGGCTGCGTCGAAGGGGTGGATCTCCAGGGTTTCGGTGGGGAGGAGTTCGAGGTTGGCGGTTCGGCGGGTCATGGAGCCGGTGTTGTAGTGGACGAGCCGGCGCCCGGTGATCAACAGGAACGGGAAGGCGGCATCGGGCTGTTCGCCGGGCGGTAGGTAGGGACGGGCGGCAAGTGCGGCTTTGCCGTCCGGGGTGGCGAAGCTATCGAGGTAGAGCACGGCTTCACCGGGTCGTTCTGGAGCCGGGCAGGGCCAGTGCAAGGGCCCTTCGGCATCGAGCCGTTGGTGCGACAAACCCGCGAACAGCGGTGTCAGGCAGGCGCATTCGGCCAGCGCCGCGGCCGGGGTGGGGCAGCCTAGGTCGACACCCATCGCTCGGGCGACCCGCTGCAGGACACCGAAGTCGTCGAGCGCCTGGCCGGGTGGTGCCAGAGTTGGACGAACGCGTTGGAAGCGGCGGTCGAAGTTGACGAAGGTCCCGTCCTTTTCCAGGAAGGAGGCGGTGGGGAAGACGACGTCGGCGTGTTCTGCTGTGCGGGAGCGGAACATGTCGTGGCAGACGACGAATTCGCACGTGTCGAGCGCGGCACGAACGTGACCTGATTGCGGGTCGCTTTGCGCGATGTCTTCGCCGATGACGTAGAGCGCACGCAGAGTTCCGGAGATCGCCGCATCGAACATTTGCGGGATGCGCAAGCCGGGACGTTCGGGCACCGGGTGCCCCCAGGCGTGTTCGAAGCGGGCACGGATCGTTGGGTCGGTGATGCGCTGGTAGCCGGGGAGCATGTCGGGAAGAGCGCCCATGTCGGATGCGCCTTGGACGTTGTTCTGGCCGCGAAGCGGCAGAATGCCGCAGCAGTCCGGGGTGCCCACGGCACCACGGAGGATGGCGAGGTTGGCCAGGGTGCGCACCCCGTCGGTGCCGTGGAGGTGTTCGGTGACACCGAGCCCGTAGACGATGGCGGGGTGCTGCGCCTGCCCGAGCAGGCGGGCAGCGGCGGCGAGGTCCGCTGCGTGCACGTTGGCGATCGCTGCGACCACCTCGGGAGGGTAGTCCGCCAGGAGTGTCGCGAGGCTGTCGAAACCCGTGGTGCGTCGGGCGAGGAACTCGTGGTCGAGGTGATCCTCCTCCACCAGGAGATGGGCGAGTCCGTTGAAGACGGCGACGTTCGACCCCGGCGCGGCTTGCAGGTGCACATCGGCGAGTGCGGCGAGTTCGGTGCGGCGTGGATCGACGACGATCAGCCGGGCTCCGGCGAGCACGCGTTGCTTGAGGCGGGCGCCAATTACCGGATGGGCTTCGGTGGGGTTGGCGCCGGCGATGAGGATGCAGTCGGTGTGATCGAGGGTGTCGAGCGGGTTGGTGCCGCCGGCGAGGCCGAAGGAGGCGGTGAGCCCGGCGGCCGAGGGTGCGTGGCACAGCCGCGAGCAGTTGTCGATGCTGTTGGTGCCGATGGCGGTGCGGATGAACTTCTGGGCCAGGTAGTTCTCCTCGTTGGTGGCGCGCGCGGAGGAGATCATGGCGATCGCGTCCGGGCCGTGCTGGTCCCGGATGTCGGTAAGCCGCCGTGCGACCAGGCCGAGCGCTTCGGCCCAGGTCGATTCGACGAGTTGTCCGTCGTCTCGAACCAGGGGCGCGGTCAGCCTGTCCTCGGCCCGGGCGAATGCGTGCGCGAAACGTCCTTTGATGCAGGCGTGGCCCCGGTTGACCGGCGCTCCCCGAGTTGGGGTGATCGCGGCGATGTCGCCATCTCGGACATGCACGTCGAGGGAGCAGCCGACTCCGCAGTACCCGCAGGTGGTCGTGGTCGTCGCGGTGACCGGGCGGAGGTCGAGCAGGCCGGGCTCGGATAGCGCACCGGTGGGGCAGCTGTCGACGCATCCGCCGCAGCCGACGCAGGGCGAGGAGACCCACGGCCCGCCATCGCCCGGTGCCACGACGGTGTCGAAGCCGCGCCCGGTGAGTTCGAGCGCGAAGGTCCCCTGGACTTCGGCGCACATGGCGACGCACCGTCCGCAGGCGATGCAGAGGTCGCGGTCGAGTTTGACGTAGGGGTGCGAATGATCCACCCCGCGATCGTGCTCTGAGCCGGTGAAACTGCTGGCCGTGATGCCGAAATGGGCGCATGCGCGGACGAGTTCGCTGCGTTGCGCCGGAATCTCCAGCGCTCGCGCGGGAAGCTCGGACACCATCAGCTCAACGGCTCCGCGCGCAGCCTGATGGGCAGTTGGATCATCTAGCTGGACTGCCGTGCCTTCGGCTGCGGGCGTGGTGCACGCGGCAACGATGCGGCTGCCAGCGCGGACCAGGCAGGTGCGACACGAGCCACGCGGGGACAGCCGGTCGTCGTGGCACAGCGCCGGGAGGTATCGGCCGCAGGCGCGCACGGCCTCGAGCACTGTCGCGCTTTCCGGGATGTCCACAGCAACGCCATCGACGATCACCCGCATCAGCCACCTCCGGCGAGTAATTCGTCGCGGTAGACGCGCAGCAGGCTTCGCACCGCTACCGGCACGCCCCGCCCGAAGGCACACAGGCTGCCGGTGCTCATCACCTCGAGCAGCTCATCGTGCTGTGAGAGGACTTGCTCCGACCCGGCCGGGACGCGCGGTGCCAGCTCCATCCCGCGCTGCGTGCCGACCCGGCACGGAGTGCAGGCCCCGCAGCTTTCCGCAGCGGCGAAGGCCCACACGTGCCGGAGGAGTTCAGCCGCGGAAATGCCCTCGTCGATGGCCACGAGACTGCCATGACCAAGAGCTACTCCCGCCTCGGCGAGAGCTTGGGCGAGCAGCGGGACGTCCAGATCGCCAGGGCCGAGGAAACCACCGAGGGGGCCGCCGACTTGCAGGGCCCGTAACCTGTGCCCGGGCTTCAACCCGCCGCCGAGCGTTTCGACGAGATAGCGCAACGGCACCCCGAATTCGACCTCGTAGACGCCGGGATGCCGGAACCGCTGGCTCAGGCACACGAGCTTGGTGCCGGTTTCGACCGGGTTGCCGAGTTGCGCGTAAGCGGCACCGCCGTGCGCAACGACCCATGGCACCGTCGCAAGGGTTTCCACGTTGTTCACGACTGTGGGCCGCCCGGCCAAGCCGGCACTGGTCGGGTACGGCGGCCGGGGCCGGACGCTGCCGCGAAGTCCCTGCAGCGAACGCAGCAGCGCGGTTTCCTCCCCGGCGACGTACGAACCCGCGCCGCGCACGACCGCCACGTCGAAGTCGAACGCCGAACCGTGCACACCGACCCCGAGGTGCCCGGCGTTGCGCGCAGCTTCCACTGCGGACAGGGTTTTCTCCGCTGCCTCCGGGTATTCGGAGCGGATGAACACCACGCCCCGGTTCGCGCCGGTCGCGAACCCGGCGAGGGCGAGGCCCTCCAGAACGCGGTCCGGATCGTTTTCCAGCAGCAGCCGGTCGCAGAACGAACCCGGATCGCCCTCGTCACCGTTGGCCACCACGAACCTCGGGGCGGGGCCACGAGACGCTGCTTGCCACTTGTTCGCCACTGGGAACTCGGCTCCGCCTCGGCCTCGTAGCCCGGCGCGGGCGACCTCGGCGACGACGGCGCCCGGAGATCCGGTCGCCACGGCTTCCGGCCACACCCGCCAGGGCTCCTCCGCACCGAGCAGACCCGCGAGTACGACCGGATCGCGGCTGGCGCCCCGAAAGGGGATCGGAGGTGGCGGAGGCGGCGGGTGCACGTCGGAGAGCAAGCGCGGACCGAGATCGGGTCCGATGACGGGAGTCCGCCCGTCGAGCGCGGCAGGAGAGGCGTAGCAGTAGCCCAGGCAGTACACCGCGGCTAACGACAACGACCTATCAGCGTTGGTACCCCCACATTCGACGCCGAGGGCCGCTTCGGCCAACGGCATAGTGTGGTTGCCCGCCGAGACGAAGCATGACGTGCCCTCGCAGATGCGCACGTGGCGGGTTGCCTCGTCGCCGGTGAAGTCGGCGAAGAACGAGGCGGCACCGTTGACGGCGGCAACCGGCAATCCCACCTCGCCTGCGACGCGTTGCACATCAGCATTGCCGATGTGTCCCTGGAGATCGAGGACTGTTCGCAGCCGCCAGAGCACATCGGTTCCGTGAATCCCGAACCGCTGTTCCCATTCGACGAACGCGTCATGTGTCACGACTGCAACTCCCTCACCACATCAGGTGCGGATCACCGCTACGGGACATGGCGCGTGGTGGAGCACCCCTCGGGCCACCGAACCCAGCAGCAGCCCGGCGAAGCCACCGTGCCCACGGTGGCCGACGACGAGTAGTTGCGCATGCTGAGCGGCTTCGCACAGTGCTTGCACCGGGTGCTCGTTGGTGATCGCCTGGTGCACGGCGACGTCGGGGTAATCGGCGGCCCACCCGGCCAGTTGCTCGGCGAGGTGGGCCTCGGCCTGCCCCTGGGGTTCGTCTCGGTCCGGGTGTGCGGATGGACCGGGGATGAAGTGTGCGTCGGGCAGTGCTTGCACGGCGACCAAGTCGCAACGGCGCCGGTTGGCGGCGTCGAAGGCGTAGTGCAGCGCCGCTTTGCTGCCTGGTGAGTCGTCGACCCCGACGATCACTGGCCCCGTCGTCACGGTGCCTGCGCCACGCATCAAGACGACCGGGCACTTGGCATGAGTGGCCACGGCGGCGCTGATCGAGCCGAGCAACGCGTCGTGGAAGGCGCCGTGCCCGTGTGATCCGACCACGATCAGCCGGGCGGCGTCGGATCGGTGGACCAACTCCTCGGCGGGATGCCCGAAACCGACCTCGGTTACCAGCTCCAGGGTCGGCATGGTGAGCCGGCAGCGGTCCGCGATTTCCTGCATTGTCTCCTCTGCCTGCGGCTCACGAGCGGGATCGTCGCTGACCAGCAGCAGGTGCAACGGGATGCCCAGTCGGCCCGCTTCGGCAGTCGCCCACAGCGCAGCCCGAGCCGAGGGCTCGGACCCGTCGACCCCGACCACGACGGATTGCTTTTCCCTCGGCATGTCCCTGCGCTCCCACACTCGCGTGCGGTGACCACATTTCCAATAGGCCTGGTGCCGTGGGGAGGGCCGATGGACTCTTGCCTGGGCTGTTGCGGATGCGGAGGGTGCTCAGCACGGCGGCTTCGTCTGCGGGAGATGCGGGGAAAGACGCAGGGACCCGGTGTTGGGCGAGGAATAGGCTTCTCGTCACCCGCGTGCTGTGCGCGCGGTGCTGGCTGATGGAAGCGTTGTCACGATCCGGCCGCTGTGCTCGGACTGCGCGCTGCTCCGCAGCTGTTCGGCGACGCGCGGCCGGACAGCGGCAAGCTGGTCGACGTGCTGCGCACCGCTGGCATGGCCGAAGTGCTGCCTGAAATCGCTGAGGTGGACCTCAACCCGGTGATCGCCTCCGAACGGGCGTGTGCGTTCCCGACGCGCGCGTTCGTCTCGAACCGCGGGAGCCCGTCGACCCGCTGAGCCGCAAGCTGCGGGCGTGAGTGGTGACCATCAGCCCTACCGGCCCAGCTGGCCGGTGCGGAACTGTCGACGCGGGGTCCGGGTATCCAGCGGCGGTGACGGTCGGAAACCGCAGGGAACAGCCGTGACGATTCCTGGGCCGAAACCGGTGACGGTGGGTATCGACGGCTCCTCGTCCGCGCTTGACGCGGCGTGCTGGGCGGCGGCCGAGGCTGTTGGGCGCAGCACCTGATTGCGGATCGTCTTTTGCGATGTCCTCGTGCAGATGGATCTGCCGATGATGCCGCCGCCGCAGACCTACAGCGAAGCGCTGGCACGACAGGCCCAGATCGGCGCCGGATGCATCGCCCCATCGAGGTGGTGGTACCCGAGGCATGCGGATCGTGCTCCGACGCCTTCCAGGAACCGAATTCATTCAGGACGGGGAGAAGATTCGATGAACAAGGAAACGAAGGAGACCGGGATCACGCCTGGCACCACCGTCACCTCGACGCCCTGGCAGGTCACCGGCCCAACCGTGACGATCGACGACTTCGCCGCCGAATGCGACTTCGACGCAGTGGAACACCTCGTGGTGAACAGGCCGCCGGATGCGGTGTACTCCGCCCTCCGCCACCTCGATCTGCTCACGATCCGGTCCCGCACCGCTGACCTGGCGATGTGGGTGCGCGCGTTGCCCGAACGGCTCAAGAGACGCGTTCCGCCACGGCAGCCGACCCGCCTGACCTTCGACGACCTGATCGCCAGCCAAGACTGGGTCCTGCTCGGCGAGCAACCGGGACGCGAGGTCGTCTTCGGCGCTGTAGGCCGGTTCTGGACTCCGATCGTGCGCTGGGAACTTGTGACCGCCGAGGAGTTCCGCCAGTACGGCAAACCCGGCCGGGGCAAGATCGTATCCTCGTTGTCGGTACGCCCGTACGGGCGCAACAGCAGCCTGGTGACCTACGACATCCGGACGACGCTCGACGACCCGATTACCCGGCGGGTGTTCGGCGTGTACTGGCGGACGGTGAAACCGTTCGTCCGGGCGATCATGCGGGCGACCCTGCGCACGGCCGCCAAGCAGGCGGCATAGTCGGCGGCGGCGATGTCGGGGCTGTGCACCGACCTGTACGAGATCAGGATGGCGGCAAGCTATCTGCGCCGTGGCATGACCGCGCCAGCGACGTTCAGCCTGTTCGCCCGGAAGTTGCCGCGTGATCGGGGATTCCTGGTCTCCGCCGGTCTTGCCGACTGTCTGGACTTCCTGCAACGTTTGCAATTCGACGCCGACGAGCTGACGTACCTCGCCGATGTGGGCGGCTTGAGCGAGGATGATCTGGCTGCGCTGGGAGAGTTGCGGTTCACCGGCGAGGTGTGGGCGGTACCCGAGGGGCGGGCGGTCTTCGCTGACGAACCGTTCCTGGAGGTCACCGCGCCGATCGCGGTGGCGCAGCTGGCGGAGACGGCGTTGCTGAACTTCGTGACGTATCAGTCGTCGGTGGCGGCCAAGGCGGCCCGGTGCCGGCTCGCCGCGCCGCGTGCGGATCTGATCGACTTCGCCGCACGCCGGACCCACGGTCTGGAGGCTGCGAGGGCGGTCGCACGTGCCTCGGCGATCGTTGGTTTCGCGGGCACCAGCTACGTGGCCGCGGCGCGGGAGTTCGGGCTTCCGGCCGCCGGGACGATGGCGCACTCCTACGTGGAGGCGTTCTCCGATGAGCGAGCGGCCTTCGAGGCCTTCGCCGAAGATTTTCCCGATGTCACGGTGTTCCTCGTGGACACCTACGACACCATCACGGGCGTGCGCACCGCCATCGAGGTCGCCGGGGAGCTGAGGCACGGCGGGCGCCTGGGCATCCGGCTCGACTCCGGCGACGTGGGTGCACTGGCGATCCTCTCCCGCCGCCTGCTCGACGAGGCCGGGTTCACCGATGCCCGGATCATGGCCAGCGGTGGGCTGGACGAACATCAGCTCGCGGCCCTCGACGGCGCCCCGATCGATGCCTTCGGCATCGGCACTCGCATGGGCGTGTCAGCCGATGCCCCGTCCTTGGACAGCGCCTACAAACTCGTCGAATATGACCACCGTCCGGTCATGAAACTGTCCTCGGGCAAACTGACCGCCCCCGGTGCCAAGCAGGTCTACCGCGGCGATCCGGGGGAACCGGATCTCCTCGCCCTGCGAGAAGAAACACCCCCGGCCGATCGAGAACCCCTGTTGCGTCCAGTGATGCGTGGTGGCGAACGCCTGAGCGAACCGGAACCCGTCTCCGCAATACGCGAGCGATTCGATCGAGATCTCCAATGGCTTCCCGCCGCGGCGCGTCTGATCACCGGCCCCACACCAGTCGAGGTGATGTGGAGCCCGAGACTGCAGCGGCTGACGGATGATCTGGAACGGTCCCTGGCAACCCGGTACGGCCTGGAAGACATCTTGAATCGATAGCAGCAACATCGTAATTCGGCAGTGGGGTTACCTCGCCGCCTGCGGACGGGCCGCTCATGAGTCGTGAGGGGGACGCGGTGGCGCATCCACATCACCATCGAGACTGGCAGCCAGCCGAGACGACGTCGGCGGTCGACCCGCGCGAATCGGCTGCGCTCCTGCTTCGGGACTTGCGCACCCGTGTCGGGGGACTGACCGAACGAAAGGCCCGAAGGCGGCTGGAGGTGGAGAGATCGCCATGGTGGAGGCGGGACGCAAAGCGGTGGTCGTGGGCTTCGACCATTCGGAGTTGTCACGGCACGCGGTCCGGTGGGCCGCTCGGGAAGCATCCAGTTGACGCAGGCCGCTGTTGCTGGTGCACATGTTCACGTGGCCGTTCGAGGAAGCCACGATGGTTCGCCTTCCTGGCCGCGAGGACATGCTGGAGCCCCTGCAGGACAACTTGCGCCGCGAGCTCGCCGTTTTCTGGGCGAAGGCTGCCGGCAGATCGACCCCACGCTGGAAGTGCATTCGCTGGGGAGAGCCCTAGCCGGATGTTGAAGTGCGACAGGTGATCACGCTGGAGAAACCGGTTGAAGCGCTGCTCCGGGAAGCCCAGGAGGCGAGCCTGCTCGTCGTGGGCAGCCACGGGCGCGGCCGGCTCCGCCGGGCATTTCTCGGTTCGGTGAGCCATGCGGTCGCAAGCCGCGCACCGTGTCCCGTCGCGGTACTACGCGCTGAGCGGTGACAGCTCCGGCACGAGCTGTCGCGGATCACGATGCCGAGGTCTGGGTGCTGCGGATGACCGCGACCGGGCAGGGGGCGTGGTGCAAGACACCGGCTGCTACGGAGCCCAGGAACAGGCCGTCGAAGCCGCCGCCCCCGCGGTGCCCGACGACCAGTAGTTGGGCGTCCCGTCCGGCGTCGGTCAACGCCGCGACGGGGTGTCCGTGTTGCGCTACCTCGCGGGTGCGGACCTTCGGGAACTCCGCGCGCAACGTGGCCATCAGCTCGGTGAGCGAGCGTTCGATCTCCCGCTGCACCCGCTCGCGGTCGACGGGCGTCAGCGGCACGGCTAGCAGTCCCTCCTCGTGCCACACCTGCATGGCCACCAAGTCCGCTCCGCGGCCGGCCGCCTCTTCGAAGGCGAACCGCAGCGCGGCCAGGCTGCATTCCGACCCGTCCACGCCGACCACCACCGGTCCCACGGTCGTCGGAACACCTTTGCGCACCACGATCACCGGGCACTCGCCGTGAGTGGCCACGGCCGAGCTCACGCAGCCCAGCAAGGCGTCGGTGAAGCCACCGTGGCCGCGTGCGCCAAGGACCACCAGCTGAGCCTTTGCGCTGTGGCGCAATAGCTGCTCAACGGGGTGACCCCAGACGATTTCGGTGTCGACGTCCACATGGGGTACTCGAGCGCGGCACGCTGCGGCGGCTTTTTGCACGGCTTTCGCCGCGTAGTCAGCGCGTGCGGGGTCATCGTTGACGATCACCAGCCGCAGGGGTGCGCTGCGGAGGTCAGCTTCGGTCACAGCCCAGACGGCCGCCCGGACGGAGTCTTGCGAGCCGTCGACGCCCACCACGATGGACTTGTCCGATGTCGCCATCTCGTTCTCCTCATCACCGTTCGCCGCGGACAACGGCCACCGGACACGTCGCGTAGTGGAGCAGGCCGGCGGCCACTGAGCCCAGCAGCAGTCCGGTGAATCCGCCCCGTCCTCGATGTCCAATGACGAGCAGCCGTGCTTCTTCGCCGGCGGCAGCCAGCTCGGAAACCGGGTGGCCTCGTTGCGCGACCTGTCGCACCGGCAGGTTCGGATAGGCCTCCGTCCATCCGGCGAGCTGTTCGGACAAGCCGCGCTGGGCTTCCGCTCGCAGGTCGAGCAACTCGTACTCCAACCTCGGCACGATCGGGGCGTACTCGACATCCCGCCAGACCTGCATGGCCACGAGTTCGGTGCCGTAGCGGGATGCGGCATCGAATGCGTACTGCAGCGCTGGACGGCTGTACTGGGAATTGTCCAGCCCGACGAGCACCGGACCGGTGTCGCGGTGGTCGCGGACCACGACGACCGGGCAGTGCGCATGCGTCGCGACCTGACTGCTGACCGATCCCAGCAGCGTCGCGCTCAGCGTGCTGCGTCCACGTGACCCGACGACGACCAGCTGTGCACTGCTGGAGAGGTGTACGAGCACGTCGGCCGGATGCCCGTGGAGGATGGCCGGCTCGATTTTCAGGTGCGGCCAGCGTGCGACGAGCTGATCCGCTACGGCCCCGACGTTCTCCCACGCCTCATCGTCCTGCAGGGGATTGTCGGTGACCCTCACGATGCGAACCTGTTGTGCCTGCCGCAGGTCGGCCTCGCGAGCGGCCCAGCCGGCAGCGGTAGCGGATCGCACGGATCCATCGACAGGCGCAATGATCGGCGCGTTCGTCATTTCGGCCCCCGCAACGCGAACCGGGCTCATCACAGAGCATGAATTTCGTCTGCCACCAAGGCATCGGCCCGGTGTCGCTCCCAGGATGCGGGACTTGCCAAGGCACTGCATGTCGCACTCCGTGCTGCGGCCATGACGGCGATTCGTTGGTTGGGCAGCTGCGCGGCGGGCACTGCCGGACCGGGCCGAGAGCATTTGGCCCCTAGTACCGACTGGCGGTCGGGAGTAGCGTTAATTACGTAAGTACTCCGGGAAAACGGTTTTTCGCTCCCGGGATAGATCGGGGAAAACCAAAATGGCCAAGAGCCTGTTCACCATGTACGTGCCTGCGATGAGTAAGCGGGGAAACCGCAGCCTACACACGCGGCGTCGCTGCAGGTTACACGGGACCTGCCCGCTGGAGATCATTCGCTGACTGGTGGCGCACGGCGTCGGATTTCTGTCGGCGAAAGGCAGTTACGAGCCGCACCGCTTTCAGCCCGTACGCGCTAATGCTCGCCAGGCTGCCAGCGTTGCTGGCCGTACCCACCCCCGAATCCAGTCGTGTTGCAGGACGCCCTCGTGGTGGACGACAGCGTTTGGGAGAACATCGTCTGGGGGCAGCCCGACGCCACCGAGCGGGAGGTGCTGGAGGCGGCTCGTGGCGCGGATGGGCACGAGTTCATCACGGCGCTGCCAGACGGCTACCGCACCAGCGTCGGGGCGCACGGACTCCTGCTGTCGGGCGGGCAGCGGGAGCGCATCGCCATCGCCCGAGCGATGCGCCGGTCGCGATGCGCCGATCCTGCTGTTCGACGAGCCCACCATCGGGCTCAACGCGGCATCCAGCGCGCGAGTGCTGGCCCTGCTGCGTCGGCTGGTGGCGATCGCACCTCCATCGTCGTGTCGCACAACCTGATCACGGTCCGCGACGCGAACCTGATCCTGCTGCTCGACCACGGCCGGATCGCGGAATCCGGCACGCACGCCGAGGTGATGCACCGCGACGGCGGCTACGCGTCCCCGTACCGGCTGCAGCAGCAGCGAGGCTCGCCTGTACCGCAACGGGAGTCGGTATGACACCCCCTGTGTCAACCTTAAGATCGAAATCAGGCAGCGACCGGCGTGTTCGTGGTCTGTCGGGCGCCGCCGTGCAGGATCGCGTCGTAGGGCGTGCCGTTCTGCCAGCAGCGCCACATGACGCGGACCCAGGCTCGGGCGAGGATGCGCACGGCG
>NZ_JBSFLZ010000063.1:0-37509 GCF_053599315.1 Saccharopolyspora sp. NPDC000995 | reverse complement strand
ACCCCGGTGACCGGGCGCGAACGCCCCCTCCCCACGCGCCCGGTCACCGACCACACCACTGCGGCGAACACCGCCGATGCAGGGGCGTTACCCTTCAAGTCATGGCTGACGATGCCAATCGGACGGTGCCCGATGGTTCCTGGGCTTCTTCTGCTGGGCGCCGCCGGAACATGCAGGCGATCCGGAACCGCGACACGGCACCGGAACGGCTGATCCGACGACTTGTGCACGCTCAGGGATTGCGCTACCGGGTTTGCGCACGCCCGTTGCCGGATCTTCGGCGTACCGCTGACATGGTCTTCAGACCTTCAAGAGTGGCCGTATTCATCGATGGTTGTTACTGGCATGGATGCCCCGAGCACTACAAGCCGCCGAAGATGAATCCCGGATACTGGTCAGACAAGGTAATGCGCAACATCACACGCGACCGAGAAACCGACCAACAACTCACCGAAGCCGGATGGCTCGTTCTCCGATTCTGGGAGCACGAACCTCCAGAACACTGCGTTCAGGAGATCGTGAAACGAGTTACCTCACGCAAGAACAGGCTCGGATCCAACTGACCTGAAAAAGTCGAGCTGAATCGAATCCAGCTCGCCAGGAGAAACCTCATTCTCCATTTCAAGGTCAACCAGAAGCTCATCCCGCAACTCCGGCCGAAGCACCGCAGCAATGGCCCTGCCGACAGCTTCAGCAACAGGCGGAGGAAAAGCGTTTCCTACCTGCCGATACCGAGCGGTCTTGCCTCCCGAGAATTTCCAGTCACGCGGGAACCCCTGGATGATCGCCGCCTGCTCGACAGTCAGCATCGGCCCCGCTTCGCGGAACAGGTCCCGATCAGGGACGCACTGACGCGGATCGTTCGCAACCCCCATCGCGTCGACCCCGAGCTCCGCCCAAGCGCGCTTTGCCCGCGTCGGCCCCAGGTCAGCACCTCCGTGCTTCTTGGATCCTCCCACTAACGTTGGCGCGACTGCGTTGTCCTTGTCGTGACGCTGCGCGTTCTTAGCTTTTGCCTTCCATCTAGCGAAAGCCTTCTTTCCTTCTTCGCCATGCTCATAGAAACGCTGCTTCATCGTCTTGTGCAACGCCTCGAAAACGCTGACCACGCCGCAGTTTGAAGCAACCGGCCAGATAAATTCAGTACCGGACTTAAGAACATCCCTGCGAATAGCCACGAGAATAGCGCGCGGACGCAATTGTGGAACCCCGAAGTCACGTGCTTCTAAAATTCTCCACGAGCGACTGAGATCCAGGCCTTCCTCTGCGACATCATACTCACCCTTCAGCCGATCGAGAATTTGCTTCCGATATGAGGAGAACTTGTGGCGAGGCTCAAGAAGACCGCGTACATTCTCGATCAAGACGGCTTTCGGGCGCAGCTTCTCAACCAACTCCAACATTGCAGGGAAAAGATCTCTCTCGTCATCTTCGCCAAGCTGCCTGCCCGCCAAAGAAAACGGAGGACAGGGGACACCTCCAGCCAAGAGGTCAAGCTCACCCCGCTCAATTCCAAATTTGTCGCGAAATTCGTCGAGCCTAAGCTCGACAAAGCTATTAAGATCGTCTTCGATCACTTTGTCAGAGCTGATATTCAGGCGAGGTGCATTCGTACGGAGAGTCGCAGCGGCGTGTGGGTCGATCTCGACGAGCGCCCTGTGTGCGTAGCCAGCCTTGTGCAGGCCGACCGCCTGACCTCCCGCACCTGCACAGATTTCGACTGAGGTCAAGCTGCCACTGCCGACGCTGGGGCCCATCGGCACTCCTTCTGTCTCACGCAAACGACGCTCAAGTGTCGCAGATGGCGCAACCTCGCCATCCGCGTGCTGAGACCACATTACGGAGTGGGCCGGACCCACGAAGAGCCCGGCCGCCAGGTTCTTGCCAGTCGCTAGCTCTCCATGTGTCGCAGCAAAGCGCGAACGTCACTGGCGTCGAGCCCGCCGGCGACCGAAGGCTCCTCCTGAAGATCGGAGAGCTGCTGCACCGATGGATCATCAAGGATCTTGCCCATGAACTCTAGCTTCTGCGTAAGGCGTTCCTCCACTGTGATGTCGATCGAGTTCCGAACGACGAGGACTGTGACCCTGGTCTCGGTTTCGGGGTCGAGCCCGAGGCGGTGGATGCGGTCGAGGCTTTGCAGGAAGCGGCCGGCCATGAAGTCCCGGTCGACGTACACCGCATCATGGCAGACCTGGTGCAGGGAGATTCCCTCCCCGAGAGTGGCCGGGTTTGATACCAGGACCATGCAGTTCGGATCGTTGCGGAAGCGCCGTAGCTGATCTTCCCGGTCAGGCGTGCCGCCGTGCACCACCGCAGGCTGATACTTCTCCAGCAGCTTCTGCAGTGTCGTGAGGCTCCGCACAAATGTCGCCCACACCAACGTCTTGCGGCCATTTGCCGCGTTCTCGGCGACGATGGCAGCAGTCTCCTGGTACTTGGGCGACAGCTCGTAACTCGGGAGCTTCTGCAGAAGCTCAAACAGGGAATCGTTCTGCGGGATCTCCAGCGGCGGAAGCTGATAAGCGAGAGGTTCGTGCTTGCTCGCGGCCTCGATCAGCAGCGCGGGGCTCGTAGCAGCCATCAGCAGCCGCAGAGCCGTCCGACCGAGCGAGCTCAGGTCATCTCGCGGCGTAACTCCCGACAAGCCGCCCACCAGCGAGTCATATATCTCTTGGTGCAGTGGCGGCATGTCAACGTACCGCACCTTGGAATCCACCATGGGGAGTCCCAGTTCCTGCTTCGTCGTTCGTGTGAACAACGGGCGCAAGACGCTGCTGGCGTACGCGAGGTCACCGCCGCCTACCGCTGTGGCCACTGTCCGATGTCCATACCCCGGCCAGACGAAACCTAGGAGGCTCTCCAAGTCCTTGGCTCCGTTCGGCGCCGGCGTACCGGTGAGAATCAGCCGTCGCCTGGCAAGCGGACCAAGTGCCATGCAGGCCGCACCGTATGTCCCGCGGCTGCCAAGCTTCATGCGGTGCGCCTCATCAAGAATGATCATCGAAGGCGCTTCCTGAAGCCACCCCGCAAGCGCAGCCAGTGAACGATCCAGCCGCTCATAATTGACGATCAGGACCTCAGCCCATCCGTCAGGGCTGCGCTCGAAAACATCCGTTCGAAGCGGCTTCCGGAAGCACGCACCTGTCTCGAACTGCCATGATTCATATGCAGATTTAGGGCATACGACCAGCAGTCGGCGAACCTTGTCCGCTGTGCGTTGGGCAGCGTAGACAGCCAGTGCGACGCGTGTCTTGCCTGCACCGGGCACGCTGAAGTTCGCACCATGATGGAGAGAAAGCAGCTTGGCGACATCCCGCAGCTGAAACGCTCTGAGATCCCCTACCCAGTCTTCTCCTAGCGATGCAAGCACTTCGGCTGAGCCGAGCTCTTCAACTGCTTTGGTAGGGTCCAACCTGGACTTAACCGCGGCAGCGTCCTGCAGGTTTCCCCGCACGAGCTCTGCGAGCTCAGGCTCCCACTCCACGCCGGTGTGATCCGGCCATCCGCTGATCAGCTTCAGACGACCGAGCAGGTCATCCAGGTCGACACTGATGGCCAGTGGGCCGAGCTGGGCCCAAGTCGGGAACCGGGATGCCAGCTGGACAAAATCGTCGCGGAACTTCTCGCCGGTCCTCAGCACTACCCTCGCGCGGGCGTCATCGAACCCGAGATATAGGGAGGATCCAGCGCCGGTGTCAGTCATGAGGCGTCCTCATCGGACACCGCTTCGATCAGCCAGGTGACACCTCGGCCGGGACATGCAATGCCACGGCCGGCCTGGCGTGCAAGCTTGCGGAGGCTCTCCCTCAGGTTCACCACTGCTTCGTCGAAGGCGTTTTCGTCGAGAGCGTTCGCAGCACGTGCCTGCACGAGATCAGCTACGCATTGGTCTATGTCTGCACAAGCGTCTGCGAGCCGTGCCGGAGCCAACTGCTTCCGCTTACGAATGCGAGAGTCGCGACCCGCCTGGTCAAGTGCCCGGTCAAAAGCGTCTCTGATCTGGAGGAACCGATCGCCGGCTTGCTTCTTCTCTTCAACCGACACCCCGGTGGCTGCCTTCATCTCCGCTTTGACACGCAGCACTTCGTCAGTGATCTTGCGTGCCACAGCAAGCGCATCTGTTTCGCTTGGCAGGGAGACTCCCAACCCCGGGACGGCCAGGCCATCAGCGTCGGTGCTCGCCGAATCGAATCCTTCCGGCAGCCACTTCTTCAGGTACTCCTCGTGGAAAGCTCCGTTCTCGATAAGCCGCACGTCCGTCTTTGCGAAATCGAGCGTGATGGCCGCTAGCCTGAGCTCCTTGAGCGCATCGGCCTGGTCTGGGCCCTTCGCCCGAGTTGTATCCCAGGCTCGGTGCAGTTCCTTGAACTTTTCCTGATCGTCTTCAAAGTCGATCAGCCGCAAGCCTGGACCGCCATCCTTCTTGCTGCGTTCGATCTGCTCACGGATTTCACCAAGAATCCACCGGCCCTGCTCTACCGTCGACGCCCGGACATGGAACTCCTTAGCAATGACATCTTTGGTCTTCCCCAAAGCGGCTTGCTCTTCCATCGCCAGCAATTTGTTGATGTAGGAGTAATCACGCCGCTTATCGGGCCGAAGCTGCAGCGACAGCTCGACCGCGTTGATATCCGCCCACGTGAACGACTGAGGGAGAACGCCCACACGCATGGACTGACGGCCAAGCTCACGTAAGGCCGCAGCACGGGTATTTCCGTTCACAAGGACGCCGTGGTGCGTCACGAGGCCCGGATCTGTTTGCCCGAACTCCTTGAGGCTTTCCTTGAGCTGCTCAAAGTCCTGGTCGCGACGGTTCGGATCCGCCGGCTCCGCCTGAAGCAGGAAGGCCAGGTAGTCCTGGCTTTCTGCGCTGTACGGGGCCTCAGTCAGGGCCCAGTCCTGGGCGGGATCATGGCTTCGCTGCGCGCGAATCCGGTGTGTCGCCGGGTTGAAGTAGAGGTAGCTGAGCTGCATGTCGATCACATCGACGTGCAGCGGCTGCTGGTTCCACTCAACGGTCACCGTCTCGCGGGCGGCGCTGGAAGCGGTAGCTTCCGCAAGCCGCTTCTTGATCAGGTCACTGATCTCGGCCGCGATCGGCGGCAGCGGGTAATCCCGCACCATGTTGGCTCCGTTCCTTTAAATTGCTTTCGGAGACTTGCCGGCTTCTGGCCGCCAAGCCCGTTTCTGGCCGAATTGAGTAGATACGGGGAGACCAACGATCACCAAAGCCTGCCGTCGGCAGACCTGCCAGCTTCCTCGTCGCCGGCTCCATTACCGCCGACGGCCTTCCTGACCTCCGCGCGAGCTTCCCCAGGCAAGGCCCGGTAAGTGGCCCACAATTTCTCCAGAGTGCTGAAGGTCCGGCGGTCACGCTTCAGCCAGGCAGCAAAAACCTCGTGCTCCAGCGGCGAAAGCGATGTGACTTCGGCAATCACTTCACCAAGGTCGACGACCTTCCCACGTCCCCCGACCCGGCACCGGTTGCATGCTGTGACAAGCTGGACCTCTTCGGTTCCATCGACGAGCCTGATTTGCTTGCGCGCAATGTCCAGCTGAGCGCTGGAAACGCCGTCCTCATACAAGTCGCCGGCCGTCGCACCGCACGATCTGCACAGGAAGCCGTCGTCCGACATGACCTTCGTACGCTGCGCAGCCGTCAGACCCGTCTTCTCTTTCGGCTTAGCCTTCGCACGCAGTTCGGGGAGCCAGACTTCGGCTCCTTTCTTCGTGTACCGCTGCTCTTCCTGCCGAAGAGACGAATCCTCCCGCTTGGTATCGATTCGCCATCCGTAGTCACGCAGATCACGAATCCGTCGATCGATCTGGGACACGTCAGGAAACGCTTCGCGCAACCGGGATTTGGTGAAGATATTGCGTTCGCCAACCTCGGACTCCAACCAGAGCGCCGCTCTGACCATGCTCCCGAGCTTCGGATCCTGCCACGACGGCAGCGTCATTTGAGCCCTCCTCGTCATACACAACACGGTGACAACAGTCAGGGGTAGTCGATGTCTTACCGTAGCGCTCCTGCGACTCCGGTGTGACACCCCCAGTGATCTTTCTCAACCAGGAGACACCCATCGCCCAGGAATGTCCAGCGGTTCCCGAGTTTGCGCAATCCTGCGCCGACGCCTACGAAGCGGCGTCCCGCTTGACAACCCGATCGTGGCCATGCTCCCCTGATTGTGTCGATCAAGTAGCGCTCAGTACACCTGCCCGACGCGTCCCGCTCCAGCGCGGGACGCTTACTTTGCGCTGCGTTTTCCGAGAGGAGACGTCTTATCAACAGCAAGCCCGCGCGCGCTGAACTCGCCGACGCCATCCGGCACCTCTGCGCGCTGCTTGAGGTGCCCGCGCTGACCCTGGATGGCTTCCGTCAGCGCTTGGCCGCCGACCACCCGCTCTCCATCAGTCAGCTGTCCCGATACCGCAACGCAAAAATCGTCCCCAACAAGGGATTCCTGCGAACCCTGCACGACGCTGCCGCTCACGACTCCGGCGACGTGGGCATTGACCTCGGCGAATTGATCCGGCTGCAGGTTGCCGCCAACGTCGAAGCAACCCAGGAAACCAGGCAGGCCGTCGCTCCCAACGAGGCCGCAAAACTCTCTGCCGGTCTCAATTTTGCACGGGACCGGCAGGGGAGCATGGATGCGCCCCTGCTAGCACAGAGTGCGCCGACTAGGAACAAGAAGCACATCGCAGCGGACGCAGCAATCAAGATGCTCCGCCGCGACCGCCACGAAGACACCCTTACCCTCATTAGGGAGTTTCCGGAGCTACTGGGGCCATCGGGATGCGCCGCGTGCATCGTGGAGTTCCGCCAGCAAGACGAGCATGCGCTTGCGGAGGCCTTGATCCAAGCATTCGGCCGCGACCGCCCGCACAGTGACGTCCTTCGCTTCGCGCTCGCGCTGAACCACTGCGGACTGATTCCGGACTCCAACAAGGCAATGTGTGCGGCTCTGGGAGGAATGTCGACGAGCCGGACTATCGACTAGCCAGCAAAACCCGCACCACGCCTGGGATCCGCCGCGCGGCAACACCGAGCAGGCAATTCGACAGCGCTTACCAGGTCTCAGCAAAGCAGATCAAGACTGGGTCAAAGTGACCACCGCCACAGTCGCGCTCGATCTGCCTGATCGCCGCGCAGGGAGACGCCTTGTTTGTTCGACTAAAAGACGCTTTCATAATCGATCTTGTCCAGGAGGCCGCCGGTCGAGACCCCATGTGAAATCCACGTCCTCTACGTGCTTGCCGCAGAGCTGAGCAAGCACGTCGCGCTATGTACGCCCCCGCCCACGGCTCATGCTGCGGATCTCGATGCATCCACTCTTGAGCAGAGATGGGTCGATGCGTGCTTGCTTTCTCGTGAGCGCTCGTACAAACCTGCCCACCCGGTGCAACGGGGGTGGCCAGGGTAAACCCAAGCACGACAAACACACGACATGGAGATCTGCATGCCCGAGGCCACTCCACCCACGCGCGGGAACGCCGACGAAGATCCCGCCTGGCCCGTCGCCGTGGTGAGGCTGATCGACCGTTGCCTGGGCAGTCCTAAACGGTTCCGCCGGCTGCTCGTCCTCCTGGTCTTCATCGTGGCGACGCTCATGTGCCTAATGGTGCTCGCGACCACCTTCCACATGGTTCCCAGGTTGCCGACCATCCGCATGTAGGACGCAGGCTTGTTGGAGGTGGAGGCCTGGCTTGCGATCTGGGTCGAGACCAGGCCTTTCACGACGTTCTGCCCGAAGCCGAAGGCGCTGCCCACGAAGGCGGTACAGCGCCCTCTGAGGCATGAAGCCAACTTGTGCCGGTACGCCACTAGGTGGCAGTCCCGCGGATCCGCTGACGTTGCAGGCCGACGTCGGCACGTGGGTCCTAGAGCGTCGCCGCACTTCAGGCTGTGTCTCGGTCAGACCTTCTCTACCGAGCCTGCCTTCCCTGGCAGGGCTGACGCCAGCAGGGCCACTGCCGAGATTCCCGTGGCCACCAACCGGTGCTGTTGTGAAGCCCGCCGGGTCAGTCGCTTCGTCCGGGGTTCCCTGGGCCACCAAGCCCTACAGGACTCCGACGCCCACGGACGCTTGAGTTTGATCATTGCTGCGTCTAGGCCTGGGAGGTTCCTGGGGACTCTGCTGGGGCGTAGATCATCCCATACGTCCGGCTGCTGCACTCGCTGTCCGAGGACTTCCGCGCGCAAGGCACCGCCGCGCAACACGAGTTCAAAGACAGCCGTCGAGAGACACAGGTCACATTTGCCCATGTCACAGGGCGTCGGGCTACCCCGTCTCAAGGGGTGTAGCCATTGACGACCGCAGAGGAGCACGCCATGGACGCGCGACTGGACTACTTCGCCGACCCGACCGCTGGCAAAGTCCTCAAGTACTTCATGTCGACGGGCAAGGCGCTCAAGGACTCGCCGCTGCCGACCGCGACACAGGAACTGGTCGCGCTTCGCGTGAGTCAGATCAACGGCTGCGCCGTCTGCATCGACATGCACACCAAGGAGGCCGCCGCTGCCGGCGAGACCTCGGTGCGACTGAACCTGGTCGCGGCGTGGCGGGAGGCCACGGTCTTCACCGAGGCCGAGCGCGCCGCGCTGGAACTGGCTGAGGAGGGTACCCGGGTCACGGATGCGGCCAGCGGAGTCAGCGACGAGGTGTGGGCGCGCGCCGCCAAGCACTACGACGAAGGGCAGCTCTCCGCCCTGGTGATCCTGGTCTCCTTCATGAACTCGGTGAACCGGCTGAACATCATCACCCAGCAGCCGGCCGGCAACTACGAGCCCGGGCAGTTCCACTGAACGACATGAGCAACTGGCTCGGGGCCCGGGCTGCGGGCCCCGAGCATCGGACCCGGGTGTTGCGCCGGCCTGGCAGCGGTCCGAAAGATCACGTGAGCACGGCCGGACGGGAGCGCTTCGAAGGGAGTGGAGTCGGCGTGAGCAAGATCGAGGAGTTCGAGGACCTGCGGCCGCTGCTGTTCTCGATCGCCTATCGGATTCTCGGCAGCGTCGGTGAAGCCGAGGATGCGGTTCAGGAGACGTGGCTGCGCTTTGACGGCTCGTCGACCCGGCCCACCTCGACCAAGGCTTTTCTGTCGGCCGCGGTCACGCGAATCTCCATCGATGTGCTGCGCTCCGCGCGGGTGCGGCGCGAGGAGTACGTGGGCCCGTGGTTTCCCGAGCCGCTGCTCAGCGATCCGTACCAGGATCCGGGCCGGTCGGCGGAGCTGGCCGACTCGGTGTCGATGGCGGCGCTGCTGCTACTCGAGCGGCTCAGTCCGCTGGAGCGGGCGGTCTTCGTGCTGCGGGAGGTGTTCGCCTTCGGGTTCGATGAGGTCGCCGCGGCGGTGGGGCGGTCGGAGGCGGCGTGCCGGCAGCTGTTGGTGCGGGCACGGCGGCACATGGAGGCCGGGCGGCCGCGGTTCGAAGCGGACCGGCAGCTGCGGCAGGAGCTGGCGACGCGGTTCTTCGACGCGCTGAAGGACGGCGATGTGCGCGGGCTGCAGGATCTGCTGGCAGCCGATGTGCAGCTGGCCGGGGACGGCGGCGGCAAGAGCCCGCAGCTGGCCAAGGCCGTCGTGGGCGCGAAGAACGTGGCCCGGGTGCTGGGCACGATCTTCCCCTTGATGATCCGGATCGATGTGTCGTTCGAGCTGCACGAGGTCAACGGCCAGCCCGGCGCGATCTTCCGCGACCGGGACGGCAAGGTGCTCCACACCATGGTCCTCGATGTGCTCGACGGGCAGATCCAGAACATCCGCACCGTGATCAACCCCGACAAGCTCGGCCACCTCGGGCCGGTCGCCGACGCCTGGGCCATCGACCGCGAGGTGAAGCAGGCCCGTCGGGAGCAGAACTGACCTCCGCGCACCGATCGACCAGCTGCACACCGGACCTGGAGCAGGTGGCCTGCACCTGCGACGGTCAGGTCGTGGAATGCTCCGACGTCACCGCTGGGGCCCGACCAGGCGAAGGACTCCAGCTGTTCGTCCAGCAGCGCATCAACGAGCCGGTCGGCCAGGGTGGACATCGTGCAGGCACCGATGCCAAGGACCACTTCGAGCGCGTTCCGGGTCGTGTATCCGTGCGACAGGAATGCTTGCAGCGCACCGGTTTCCACTGCTCCGGCCTGCTCCGCCACCTGGAGCGCGAACACCCGGACCGCCTCCAGGCGGGCGTCGCCGAGCGGTTGCCTGGCGCACAGTGCCGCGATGATCACGAGGCCCGCGCCCATCTCGGTCAGCATCGCGGTGTGCGTCGCGACGCAGAGGTGGCACTCGTTGCGGGTGGAGATCGTGAGGATAACGACTTCGCGGGCCATCGCATCCAGCGTGGACGCCTCGAACATCGCGCTTAGCTTGAGGAATCCGCCCGAGCATGTGCGACGACTCGGCCAGTCGCCCGATGGCGGCAGACAGGCGGCCCACTCGCTTGGTCGTGGCTTCCATGGCTCGCCGCGACTCCGCGGGCGCGGTCTCCACCGTGTGGTCGATGAACACTTCAGGTTCTCCCGTTCCAGGTTTCGTCCTCCGGCGCCTGGACCCGAAACGTGGTTGACGGAAAAGGTAAACCGGGTTGTCGACCATGGCAATGCCTGAGGCAAGGATACGAGCTGCCGCTGCTGCTGCTCGCGGGATTCCGCTCGGCTGATCGACCAGCTGCACGCCGAGCTGACTGCGCAGGGCCACCCCGAGGTGCGCCCGGCGCACGGATTCGCCATACAAGCGATCGGACGCGACGGCACTACGGCCAGCGAGCTGGACCGTCGGCTCGGCATCTCCAAGCAGGCCGCGGGCAAGACCGTGGACCGCCTGACGAGGCTCGGGTACGTCGAGCGGGTCGACTACGCCGCCGACGCCCGGCCAAAGCTGATACGGCACATCGACCGGGGCGTCGACGTGCTCATCTGCTCGGCCGCGATCTTCGAGGAGCTATGCCGGGATGGTCATCACCGGCGTCGCGGACCGGGTTCCGCCAGCGGATCGCACCCCCGGTCTACGTCGACGCTTTCGTGCCCCAGGACGGAGATTCGGTGTTTCTTCCTGACCAGGGGCGTCTGGCGCGACTGGTACCTGAACGGGTCAAAGGCCGACGGCTTCTCGGTGGCACCGCTGCCGGTGCTGAGCCTGCGGGCGACGCCGCATCCGCCCGCCACGCTGGCGCAGGGGATCCGGCTCACCGATGCGCTCGACCAGGTTCCGCGCCGCGAGTATGCGTACCTCGCCAATTTCGAGAACACCCCGTTCACCTCGACCTACGAGCGCCTGCGGGGAGGACCCGGCGTGGCACGTCAGGCCGCTGCCGATCGGGCACAACATCGTGGCCGACGCCCCGGGTGACTTCCGCAAGATCCTCCTCGACGCCGCCTGACCACCCGGTCCGGTGACGAGGTGAGGGGCACCCTTGAGCGGCTATGCCGTCGGCTATGCCGATCAAGGGTGGTGCCCTTCACCTCGAGAAAATCAGGCTGGTGGGGGGATTTTGAAGGTTGCCTTGCGGGCGGCCTTGGCGATCTTCTTGTCCGGGTGCCGGTCGCCGATCAGCGTCAGGACATCACGGACGGCCGGGTGGTCCAGGCGCCACATCTCCTCGAAAATCGTCGGCTCCTGCCCGGCGGGCACCATTTCCGCGAGCAGCTCGGGCAGCTCATCGAGGTCAACCGAGTCGAGCGCGGCGGCGAGCATGTCGGTGAGCAACCGCGCCGCGTCGGTCACCGTTGATTCGAGCTCCTCGGACGGATCCATTTGGTGGAGCGTCACTTTCGCGTAAGGCTGCAGCATCGGTTCGTCCAGCGCCTGCCGCCACCGCTGCGTCGCGATTTCGGCGAGCGGCGCGGCGATGGCAACCGCGATCATCCGGTCTTCCGCTTCGCCCTCGGCCGCGGCGGTCAGCAGGTCGTCGGTGGCGGCGGCGGCTCCGCGGACCGCGAACCAGGCCTCGGTCTCGGCGTCCAGCTCTTCGTCGGTCGCGCCCTTGGCGAAGTCCACCAGGTCGAAGGCGCCCATCTCCTCGACCGGCGGCAGCAGCGGAACCTCGACGCCGCCGTCGGTCAACGCGCCCCCGAAGGTGTACTGGCCGAGCGGGGTGAGGCGCGCGACGGCCTGGTCGATCTGCGCGGCACCCAGGTCGACCAGGGTCGCGAGCAGCCGCTCCGCCGGATCGCCGCACCGCTGGACCCAGGAGTCCCACGCGCCGTCCGAAGTGGATTCATCCACGGCGATCTCGCGGATCATGTCCCGCACCTCCGCCACGGACGCGCCTTCGCTGCGGGCCAGGAACAAGGACACCATCGCGTAGAAGGCGACGTCGTCGAGATCGAGCTCGGAGCACTCGTCCTGGAAGATCTCCTCCAGCAGCAGCCCCAGCGCGTCCGCCCAGACGTCCAGCACCCCTTCGTCGTCGCCGTCCGGCCAGTCTTCGAAGGTCGGACCGAGCTCGACCGCTTCCGTTCCGGGGTCGATGAATTCCAGCTCGGCCGCCCATTCCCACAGCTTCGCCAGCTCCGGGATGTCCGCCATCCCTCCCACCGCGTCGGGAACCGGGAAGCCGAGTTCCTCCGCGATGTCGACGGTGTCGACGACCCTCAACTCACCGGCCTCGATCGGGCAGGCGACCGTACGCGCCGCCAGTCGCCGCGCGCGGTCGAGCAACGGGCTTTGCCGCGCCGCGGCGGCGAGTTCTTCGTCCGACGGCAACCGCAGCGGCGGCAGCCGGTCGGGCAGCCCGAGCTCTTCCCGGAGGTCGTAGGGCTGCGTTTCACCGAGGGATTCGGCGGCCTCGCCGACCCAGCGGGCCACCGCGGTCTCGTCGGTCGGGTCGACGCCCTCGGCCATGAGGGCCTCTTCGAGGACACGGGCACCTCCCCAGTTCGCCGGGTCCATCGCGGTCTCGGCGAACCGCGGCTCGATCTCGTCGACCTTCCGTCGCAGACCGTCGACCTGCTCCGCCGACATACGGCCCGTGTCCCCAGCGAAGCTCAGCAGGTCGCGGAGGGTCGCGATCACCTCGGCTAGATCCTCGCCCGGCTCGACGGCGACCTTCAGGGGGAACAGCTCAAGCAGCAGTTCGTCGAGATCCGCCGGTCGCAGCTCCGTGAGATCGGCCAGCCCCGCGTGCTCGTACAGCAGCCGGAGCAATACCTCGGCGTCGTGGCTGTTCCCGTGCACCGGTTGTTCCTGCTTCTCAGCCCACTCCGCCAGTTCGGGCAGCAAGCTCTTGACCGGGTCGCGCTCCATACCCGAAGCGTACGGCCCCGGCCCGGGTGAGGGCACAAGGCCCGGCGGCCCAGGTTCCGCACTTGATCAGCCGTGAGTGATTGGAGGCGCCGTCGAGCCTGTTTCCGGACTCATTATTGCGACCACGTTCACGACCACGTTCACGACCAGGAGGCCTCCGTGTCCCACGCTAACGCTGCGGTGACTCCGCACTCCGCGTGCACGTCTGCGGTTTGGCGTGTCTGATCGTCGAGCGGTGCTGGACCGTCGCCTCGGCGGCCAGGATGTTCGTGGTCTCGCCCAAGCCGCGGGGCCCAGCGCTACCGGACCGAGGCCGCGGCGGGCATGGCTGATCGCAGCTCACGGCCGCATCACAGCCCGACGCGCACGCCCGTGCACGTGGTGCGCCGGATTGTGGAATTGCGGATCTACGGCGACCCGGGCCCCGGCTACTAGCCACCGCCGGCGGGCCCGCCGCCGCGAGGCCGAGCACGGGCTTGCGCGGGCCTCACCGGCCTGGTGGCCACCGCGCGTGGCCGCAGGCGGGCGCCCGCCAGGCCGACGGCGACCACGACTGGTCGGACTTCGAACCGCGCCAGGCCGATCCGGAGGAGCGAAAGTGCCCGCGCTGCGCCTGGCCGTGATCATCGGACCGAAACGCGAAGGCAGCTTCGGCCCGACCACCGGCAACTGGTTCATGGTGGTCCAGTACTGCCCATCGCCGGGCCGCTGCTGATCGCGAGTGGGCAACGCCTGGCTGAGCCTGCTGCACCCCGGGATCGGCGCGGGCCAACTGCTCGGCCCGCTGCCGGCGGTCGGCATCGGGGTCGGGTTGGCCACCGGACTCATCGACGCGCAGGCGATGAACCAGGTCGCCCAATCCCGCACCGGAATGGCGGCGGGCCTGCTGAACACGGTCCGCGGCTGCTCCCAAACGCTGGTGCTCGCGCTGTTCGGTTCGATGCTGATCGGCGTTTCGACCGGCCGGATCGGCGACCGGGCCGGCCAGGTGGCGACCGGGAACCTGGCGGGGCCGCAGCACGACTTCCTGGCCGGCAACTCACCGAAGCTGGCAGATCCTGCTTTGGGCGATCGCGGCCGTGATCGCCCTCGCCGGCCCTGACCGTCGGGGCCTTGCTCGCGCCGACGAGCGAGGCCGCGCATCCGAGCGCCGCAGCGGCGCCAGCGGCCCGACAGGCGTCCTGAACTGCGCAAGTCAGGACCAGTGGCAGGATTGCGGCGAACCGTCGTTCAAGGGAGCAGCCAAGATGACCCCTCCGGAGCCCCAGCGGATTACGACCTTCCTGATGTTCGAAGGCGAGGCCGAGGAGGCGATGACCTTCTACACGTCACTGTTCGACGACGGCGAGATCCTCGCCATCAGCCGCTACGGCGCCGAAGGCCCCGGCGACGAAGGCACCGTGCAGCTGGCCACGTTCACGATCCTCGGCCAGCAGTTCATGTGCATCGACAGCGCGGTCTCGCACGCCTTCAAGTTCACCCCGTCGATGTCGCTGTTCGTCAACTGCCGCGAGGAAGCCGAACTCGACGCTCTCCACGGCGCCCTCGCCGAAGGGGGCCAGGAGCTGATGCCGCTGGACAACTACGGGTTCAGCACCAAGTTCGGCTGGCTGAACGACCGCTTCGGGGTCTCCTGGCAGCTCAACCTGCCCTGATGCGGACCCCCTATGTCAGGGCGGCGACTCCGTCGAGGATCCGGTCCAGGCCGAAGGTGAAGTCCAGGTCTTCCGCCGGGTCCTCCCCCGGGCCCGGGGAGGCCTCGAAGAGGCCGGCGGCCAGCATTTCGGCGACTTCCGGGAACGTGTCCGGGTCGATCAGCTTCGCCAGGCTCGCGCCGTATCGGCGGGTCGCCTCGGGTTCGTCGATGTCGCCGCGACCGGTTTCAAGCTCCTCCGACAGCACCGTCGAATGCCGGACGTAGCCGCTGAGCAGCATGATCACACCGATCTTCTGCGACCAGTCGAGCTTGGTGGGGCGCAGGACACGCAGGGCCACTTCCAGCCAGGCGACCTGGTTCGGTCCGGTCGGCGGCTCCGAGACGGGCAACTGGGCCATCCACGGGTGCCGGTGGGTGATCCGGCGTTCGGCCTTGGCCCACTCCCGCAGGCCGTCGCACCAGTCGTACGGCGTGATCTCCGGGGGCGCGCCGATCGCGAAGTCCTGCATGAGGACGAACAACTCGTCCTTCGAGCCGACGTAGCGGTAGAGGGACATGGTGGTGAAGCCGAGTTCCTTGGCGATCTTCGGCAACGTGACCCCGAGCAGCCCGTGCTGATCCGCCAGATCAACGGCGGCATGCACCACCTGGTCCACGTCGAGCTCCGCCGGTCGCCCCAGCCGCGACGTGACCGGAACGCGCCAGAGCCGACGCAGCCGTGCGGGCACCGCATCGTCGCCCATGCTTCCCCCCTGATGCTCCCACGTGCCGACGCAATCATGGCACCAAGGCAGTCGTGGCTGCTCCGACGGCCGCTGCCCCCGACGACGTGGGCACGATCACGACCAGGTCCGCGCAGTGGAAAACTATTTTGGGAGAAGCCGTTCTAGCTGGATTGGATGCTTATGACGACTGTCGTCAGCGAGCGCGTCAGCCGAACCGAGGAGGCTTTGGCCGCGCTCCGGCCGGACGTGCGCGAGCTCACCGCGAGCGTTGATGCCGCCGTGCTGCGCCCGTCGGACGAGTCCGTGCTCGGGCACGCCGACCGCGCTCGGATCGCGTTGCGCGTCGCGTTGGTGAACGAGCACGGGGAATACGCCGATGAGTTGGCCGACCACCTCGATTCGCTGGCCGGTGACGGCGCTGCCGACGCGGTCCGGGACGTCGAGCGCTGGTCCGAGCTTCCGGATTCGTTGCAGGCGTTGCTCGCGCACTGCGAGCAAGTTGCGCTCGATCCGGCCGATGCCGGGTTCGACGAGATCGCCGAGTTGCGGGCGCAGGGGTTCAGCTCCGCCCAAGTGGTCGCCGCCTCGCAGGTCGTCGCGTACGTGAGCTACCGGGTCCGGTTGCTGCTCGGTTTGTCGCTGGTCGAGCAGGCCGGGGACGGGCCGGTTCCGGCCCGGCCGGTGAACGCCATCGAGGCCGGGGCCACCGCCGACGGCTGTGAGCTGCCGACCCCGGCCGAGGCGTTCCCGGTGCTGCGCTGGATTCCGTGGGTCGATCCGGCGGCCGAGTCGCCAGAGTCCGACACCGAGTCGACCCCGTTCCACCTGACCCTGCGGCACGATCCGCAGGTACTGGCCGAGCGGACCGCGCTCCACAACGCGATCACCACCGGGACCAGCGCGTTGGACCGCGCAGACCGCGAGCTAGCCGCGCTCGCGACGTCACTGATCAACGGTTGCGAGTACTGCGCCGCGGTGCACGGCCGCCGTCAGGTTCAGTTCTCCGGTGACCAGATCACTGCGGTCGCGTTGGCGACGGCCGGTCCGGCCGCCGTGGCGGATCCGCGGCAACGCGCCGTCGTCGACGCCGCGAGCGCCCTGGCCCGAACCCCGGCGGCGCTGGCAGCCGCCGACATCCGGCGGCTGCACTCCGCCGGGCTCGACGTCGACGCCGTCCGCGACCTCGTCGCGGTCTCGGCGATGTTCGCCTGGAACAATCGGCTGCTGATGACCCTCGGCCACGCGGCCGCCTGAAACCCCGCAATTTCAATGGAAATCGAAGGCCCAATTTTCATTGAAATTGCGGAAAACTGGGGTGCGGGGACGTTTAGCTCGAAGCGATCGGCGGCGTTCGGGTTCGAAGCGGTGGCAGCGGGGCCTGGTGGCGCCGGACTTCTACCCTGGTCAGCTGCCCCGTGCAGCCCTGGGCCAGGCGAGATGTTCCGATGTCCCGGGTCACGGCGTTCGGGTTTCCGTGGATGCAGGTCGCGACCTCGGGGGCGCTCGGGTCGAACCAGGCGCCGGTCGCGAGCTGGACCACACCCTGGCGGACGTCGTCGCTGATCACGACCGCCGCGAGGGCACTGCCCGTGGCGCTGCTGATCCGGACGATGTCCCCTGTCGACAGTCCTCGGCCCTGCGCATCGGCGGGATGGATGCGCAGCGGTTCTCGGTCGTGGAGCTTGGATTCCGCGCTGGTCGCGCCGTGGTCGAGCTGGCTGTGCAAGCGGGTCCCCGGGTTGTTCGCGACCAGGAACAGCGGGAACTCGCCGGTGCCCGGCGGGACCTCCAACTCCTCCGGGACCAACCAGGTCGGGTGCCCGGGGCAGTCTGCGTAGCCGAAGGAGTCGATCCGTTGCGAGAACAGCTCGATCCGCCCGCTCGGCGTCGGCAGCGGGTGCGTGTCCGGGGCCGCGCGGAACCGGTCGTAGAGCACCTGGTCGTCCGGCCCGCCGGGCAACTCGATGCGGCCAGCCTCCCAGAACTGCTGGAAGTCCAGGCCGGGGTCGAACCTCTGCCGCCACTGCTCGTACAGGTGCTCCAGCCAGGCCCACTCGTCGCGGCCCTCGGTGAACTCCTCGCCCAGCCCCAGTTCTTCTGCCAGTGCGGCGAAGATCTCGAAGTCCGACCGGGACTCCCCGAGCGGGGAAACCACCTGGTGCATGGCGATCAGCGCACGGTCCTCCCGTGCGCAGCCCAGGTCGTTGCGCTCCAGCGTGGTCGTGGCCGGGAAAACGATATCGGCGTGCCGGGCCGTCGCCGTCCAGAACGGGTCGTGCACGATGACCGTCTCCGGTCGGCGGAACGCCTCGGTCAGCCGCGCCAGGTCCTGGTGGTGGTGGAACGGGTTCCCACCCGCCCAATACACCAGCCGGATGTCCGGGTACCGGCGCCGCTCTCCGTCGTACTCGTACTCCTGGCCAGGAGTCAGCAGCATGTCCGCGACTCGCGCGACCGGGATGTACTCGCGCACCGGGTTCTCGCCCTGCGGCAACGTCGGCAGCTGGTACGGAAGCGGGTGCGCCCCGATGCCGGCCATCGAGCCGTAGCCGTGGCCGAATCCGCCTCCGGGCAGACCGACCTGCCCGAGCACGCAGGCCAGCGCGATGCCCGCCCAAAGCGCCTGCTCGCCATAGCGGGCCCGCTGCATCGACCAGCTCAACGTCACCATCGTGCGCCGCGTCGCCATGGACTCGGCGAGCTCGACGATGGTGGCCGGGTCGATGCCGCAGATCTCCGCCGCCCACTGTGGACTCTTTGTGACTCCGTCCACCTTGCCCGACAGGTACTTCCAGAACTCGTCGAACCCTGCGCAGTGCGTGCGCAGGAATCCCTCAGCGTGCCAACCGCATTCGACCAGCACATGGCTCAGCGCCAGCATCAGCGCGGTGTCGGTGCCCGGCACCGGCGCCAGCCACCTGGCGCCGAGCTCCGGGGCGAGGTCGTCGCGCAGCGGGCTGATCAACGTGAACCGGGCACCGCGCTCCCGCGCCCGGAGCAGGTGCCCAGCCACCGCGTGCTTGCTGATGCCACCCGAGTTGACCTGCGAGTTCTTCGCCGGGATGCCGCCGAAGCAGACGAATTGCTCGGTGTGCTCGGCCAGCACCGGCCACGCCGTCGGGCGGCTGATCGGGTCGTCGCTGCCGACGATGTGCCGCAGCAGCGGCGTGGAGGCGCCGAAGCTGTAGGAGTTCACCGAACGGGTGTAGCCGCCGATTACGTTCAGGAAGCGGTGGACCTGGCTCTGCGCATGGTGGAACCGGCCCGCGCTGCCCCAACCGTAGGAACCGCCGTAGATCGCCTCGTTCCCGCAGGTGCGGCGGACCCGGTCCAGCTCGCCTGCCGCCAGTTCGACCGCCTCCGCCCAGCTGACCGGCACGTACTCGTCCCGGCCGCGCTCGCCCCGCCCCTCCAGCCAGCCCTTGCGCACGTGCGGCGCGAGCACTCGCACCCGCTCGTCGAGCGCGGCGGGCACGTTGCGCAGCAGCGGTGCCGGGTCCGGATCGCCCGGGTCGGCGACCACGTCGAGGCCATCCGGCGTTGTTGCCGCGGTGAATGAGCCCCAATGCGAAAGTTGCTGTCGGTACATGGCCACCCCAACCCGTTCCAAGCCTGGCACCTCCGCTTTCCACCACCCGAACGCGATGCATCGTCAGCAGCATCGTCGCAAACCAACGCTGCGCACCGAAGCCCTGCGCCGGGCGGAGCAAGGGTGTCAGCACCGGCCGGACGCAGTACCCGGCCCGACAGGGACCGATCCTCTCGCGGCCTGTCCGGAGAGGGGACAGTCGGCGACTGTGCGGGCGTGTCGCTGTCCGCGTGCCGGGGTAGCCGGAGCTTGCGGAACTGGAGGAGGCTCACATGGTTCAAGTCGCAACCGAGCCGGTGATCGTCAAGACCCCCAGGGGAAACCTGGAAGGGGATCTCGTCGTGCCACCGCCTGCCCGGGCGGTGGTCTTGTTCGCACACGGTTCCGGGAGTTCCCGGCACAGCCCCCGCAACCGCGCGGTTGCGGGGTCGTTGCAGGACGCCGGGTTCGGCACCCTGCTGCTGGACCTGCTCACCCCGGAGGAGGCGAAGTTCGACCAGCGGACCCACGAACTGCGCTTCGACATCGAACTGCTCGCCCAGCGGCTGGTGCCCGCCATCGACCAGCTCGCCGAGTGGTCTACCACCACGAAGATGCCGGTCGGGTTGTTCGGCGCCAGCACCGGCGCGGCCGCCGCGCTGAAAGCCGCCGCCCGGCGCCCCGACCGCGTCGCCGCCGTGGTGTCGCGCGGTGGTCGCCCGGACCTCGGCGGCGAGGGCCTGGCCTCGGTGCAGGCCCCGACGCTGCTGATCGTCGGCGGCGACGACCGCGAGGTGCTCAACCTCAACCGGCAGGCGGCGGAACTGCTCACGTCGCTGCCGCTGACCGACGTCAAGATCGAGATCGTGCCGCACGCCGGTCACCTCTTCGAAGAGACCGGCGCGCTGGAGCGGGTCGCGGAACTCGCCGCGGCGTGGTTCCGCACCTACCTCGGAGCCGGGGTCGAGCGCTGGACCGGACCGGACGGAGGTCACTGGAAGCCGCCGGAACCCCGCCGACGGCCACCACCGATCGCGTAGCCCTGCACAGTCGAATAATCGGGGATGCCGACCGCCACGGCCGCACCCGCGCGAATGCCGCGTGCCGTGGCGACAGCGGGTGCAGCGCGGCGCGGCTGCGAGCCCATGCTGATGCGCGCAACGCCGAGCTCTGCTAGGTGCTCGATGCGTTGGCCTGGCTGCTAGAGGATGTTGATCGGCACGTCGATCGCGTCCCACGGCTGGGTCAAGCGCATCGGCACCGGCCGCGCGGTCCGCCTCACCCCATCAGGCACCGCGGCACTGCGCGACCTGCTCGCCATCGAAGCGACCACCCACGACCTAGCGTGACGGGCACATCTCCACGGTTGAGAGCCCGTGCGTACTTTGCGGCGCGGCGCATGCGACGACCTCGCGTCGTAGGACTTCAAGCGTCGCGGCTGCGGATCGACCAGGATGGAAAGGCTCAATGGAAATTGCGGCCACACGACGGCGGGAACCGCGACCCGCATTCGTTTCGCGGGACCGCGCCTTGCTATCTCACGGCAAGTGACCAGCGGGAACTTCAGCGGGGCATGCGGCGCCAGATCGCCTGCGGGACCAGGTGCATCGCCGCGAACACCCAGCGCAGGATCGGCGGTACCCACACCACACGACGTCCCCGCCGCAGCGCGTTGACCGCCGCATCCGCGACCTGATCCGGCGTGCTCGACCACGGCGCGGGGCTCATGCCCCCGGTCATCCGCCCGATGACGAACCCGGGCCGCACGATCAGCAGCTCCACGCCGCTGCCGACCAGCGCGTCGGAAAGACCGTTGGCGAATCCGTCGAGCCCGGCCTTCGCCGACCCGTAGACGTAGTTCGCCCGCCGCACCCGCACCCCAGCGACCGAGGAAAACGCGACGATCTTGCCGCTGCCCTGCTCGCGAAGCAGGTTCGCCAGGTGCGTCAGCACGCTGATATGCGCGACATAGTCGACGTGCACGATGTCGATCGCGTGCGCCGCATCCCGCTCGGCCCGCTCCTGGTCGCCGAGCACGCCGAAGGCGGTCACCGCGACGTCGATCGGGCCGTGCCGGTCGACGATGCCGCGGAGCAGCTCGGCGTGGCTGTCGACGTCCGCGGCGTCGAACTCCACCCGCACCACGTCGGTAGCCCCTGCCTCTCGGAGCACGGCCTCCTCGGCGTCCAAGTCCGCCGACCGCCGCGCCGAAAGCACCACGGTGCCGTGTCCACTCTTGACGAGGCGCACCGCCACCTCGACGCCGATCTCGCTGCGGCCCCCGAGGACCAATACCGCTCCGCTCATCGCCGCAAGTCTGCCACCGGCCCGTCGGCCCGGTTCACGCCGGCGCGGTGCGGAGGAAAACCCGGATGTCCGCCCGGCGGAATAGGGTTCGCCAGGCGAAGGGAGAACCATGACCGTGCTCGGCCTCCGCGAGCTCAACCGCGCGACCCTTCAGCGGCAGCTGCTGCTGCGGCGTTCGCAGCGGTCCGCCGTGGAGACGATCGACCACCTCGTCGGAATGCAGGCGCAGGCACCGTTCCCGCCCTACTTCGGTCTGTGGACGCGCCTCGCGCGGTTCCAACCCGACGACCTGGCGCGGCGCCTGCTAGACCGCAGCGTGGTCCGCATCGTGCTGATGCGTGGCACCGTCCACCTGGTCTCCGCCGCCGACTGCCTGCGCCTGCGCCCCCTGGTGCAGCCGATCATGGACGGCGCGGTGCGCACGAACACCCAGCACCGGGCCGAGATCGCGGGCATCGACCACGCCGAGATCGCTGCGCTGGGCCGGGAACTGCTCGACGAGCAGCCCCGAACGGCTGCTCAGCTCGGCCCGCTGCTCGCCGAGCGGTGGCCGGACCGGAAGCCGGCGTCGCTGACGTTCGCGCTCCGCAACCTCCTCCCGCTGGTGCAGATCCCGCCGCGCGCCGTCTGGGGTTGCAGCGGCCAACCGACCTTTGCGACGGCCGAAACCTGGCTCGGGCGACCGCTGGCAGCCCAACCCTCGCTGGAGGACCTGCTCCGCCGCTACCTCGCGGCGTTCGGCCCTGCCACGATCGCGGACATGCAAGCCTGGTCCGGTCTCAGGGGCCTGAAGGAGGTCGTGCCCCGGCTGGACCTGCGGACTTTCCGCGACGAGAACGGCCGCCAGCTGCTGGACCTGCCCGCCGCACCGCGCCCGGGCCCCGACGTCCCCAGTCCGCCACGCTTCCTGGCCCCGTTCGACAACGTGCTGCTCTCGCACAAGGATCGCAGCCGGGTCATGCACGAGGCCGACCGCAAACGCCTGTTCAGCGTCAACAACGCCGTGCTCCCCGGCACGATCCTCGTCGACGGCTTCCTGCACGGCACCTGGCGGCTCGACCGCCGGAAGGACACTGCGACGCTGCTGATCGAGCCGTACCGGAAGTTCTCCGAAGATGACGCCGACGCAGTGGCGCTGGAGGGCCGACGGTTGCTGCAGTTCGCCGAGCCGGACGCCGCCGACCACAACGTGCAGATCACCTCGGTCGCCGCGTGACGCGGAGTTTACCCGTCGCCGTGTCGGAATTACCCTGCTCGTGATCGTTTCTACCCCGGACCGAGCGGACCCTTCCCATGGCAAATGCTGACAGGCCGCAGATCGACATTACGAAGCCCAGCATCGCGCGGGTCTACGACGCGTTCGTCGGCGGCAAGGACAACTTCGAGGTGGACCGCGCGGTCCTGCGGCAGATCCTGGAGATCGCGCCGGAGGCAGTGCAGGTCGGCAGGCAGTGCCGGGCGTGGCTGATCCGCGTGATCCGGTTCCTGGCCGGCCAGGCCGGCATCGACCAGTTCCTCGACCTGGGTTCCGGCCTGCCGACCGCGGAGAACACCCACCAGGCGGTGCAGCGGCTCAACGCCGAGGCCACGGTGGTCTACATCGACAACGACCCGTCGGTCGCAGCGCACGGCCGCGCGCTGCTGGAGGAGAACGAGTACACCCACTTCGCGGTCGCGGACTTGCGCAATCCTGCGGAGATCCTGGGGAACCCGACGGTGACGAAGTACCTGGACCTGAGCCGCCCGGTGGCGTTGATCCAGTGCAACACCCTGCACCACGTCGCCAACGACGAGGACCCGAAGGCGATCATGTCCGCCTACACCTCAGCGATGGCCGCCGGCTCGTACCTCGCGATCTCGCACCTGCATGACCCGGCCGACGGCAGCTCGCGGGCCGAGCTCGCGGCCGAGTCCCAAGTGCGGTTCAACTCGATGATGGGCAGCTGCTACTACCGCACCCGGGAGGAGATCCAGGCGCTGTTCTGCGGCCTGGAGATGGTCGAACCCGGGCTGACCTACCTGTTCGACTGGTGGCCCGACGGCCCGCGCCTCACCGAGCCGTCCGACGCCGAGTACAACCTCGTCGGCGGAGTCGCCCGCAAGGTATGAGAAGGGCCGTGAGCCTCCTGGGCAGTCCTAGCAGCCCAAAAGACTCACGGCCCCCTACGCCCTAGCCCCTCCGCCGATCAGCCGGGCTGGCGGGTCGTCCAGTGGCGCATCGCGTGCTCGACCAGCCCGATCAGGGTGCGCTTGGTGGATTCCCGGTCCCGGGCGTCGCACGGCCCGATCGGCACGTGGGGGCCGATCGCCATCGCCTCGCGGACCTGTTCGATCGAGTGCAGCATCTGGCCGTCGAAGCAGTTCACCCCGACCAGATATGGCAGCCCGCGGTCCTCGAAGAAGTCGATCGCCGAGAACGAGTCGGCCAACCGCCGGGTGTCCACCAGCACGACCGCGCCGATGGCGCCGCGCACCAGGTCGTCCCACATGAACCAGAACCGCTGCTGGCCCGGTGTGCCGAACAGGTACAGGATCAGGTCGTTGGCCAGCGAGATGCGGCCGAAGTCCATCGCGACCGTGGTCGTGGTCTTGTTCGGCGTCGCGCCGAGATCGTCGACGCCCCGGCTGGCCTCCGTCATCACCGCCTCGGTGGTCAACGGCACAATCTCCGACACCGAGCCGACGAAGGTCGTCTTCCCGACGCCGAAACCGCCCGCGACCACGATCTTCGCCGAGGTCGACGCGATGCCGCCCCGGTTGGCGGCCTGCGGCGGCGCGGAGCCGAGTCGGGGCGCGCTATAGCCGACGGAGTCCACTCAAAACCCTTTCCATCAACACCATGTGTGGTGCGCTACCGCTTTCGCTCACCGTCTGGTGCACGGTGATCAACCCCAGTTCGGCCATGTCGGCGAGCAGCACGCGGGCCACCCCGATCGGCACCGACAACAGCGCCCCCACCTCCGCCACCGATCTGGGATGTTGGCACAGCTCGGCGATCGACTGATGCTCCAGCCGAACCGCCGCGCCTGGCTGGTAAATCTCGCCGGTGGAGACCAGGGTTTCCAATTCCAGCTGGTGGTTCGACCTGGTGCGCCCGCCGGTCCAGGTGTAGGACCGGATGCTGGACGCGGCCGGTGCCTCCGGCTCGACCGGATCGTCCGGGTAGGACCCCTCGTGCCGATCATCGTCGTACTGGTCGTACTCGTCCTCGTACTGGTCCTCGTAATGCTCGGCGTACTGCTCCTGCGGCTCATCCCGCCCGCGCTTGCGCTTGCGACCGCTGCCGAAGGTGAACCCGTTGACGACGTGGGCGAAGCTGTCGTCCCCCGAATTGTCCCGTCTTCGGCCCTGTCGTGGATATTCCGAGCGTCCACTCATCGCATCCTCACACCAGTTGGCCGGTGAACGCGTTCGGCGTTGCCTGCAGCTTCGACCGGATCTCCGGCGTGAGCATCTGACCGACGCGCTCCACGAGCATGGTCATCTCGTAGGCGACCAGCCCCATGTCGCACTGCGGGGCGGCGAGCACGGTCAGGCAGGAGCCGTCGCTGATGCCCATCTGCAGCAAGGTGCCGTGTTGCATCTCAACAATGGTCTGCACCACCCGCCCGGCCTCGAAGCACTTCGCCGAGCCCTGGGTGAGGCTCAGCAGCCCGGATGCGACCGCGGCCAACTGATCGGCCCGGTCCCTGGGCAGCGTTGCCGAAGCAGTCAGCACCAGGCCGTCGGCGGACACCACGATCGTGTGCGCCACACCGGCCACGCGCTCGGTGAAGTCGGTGATCAGCCAGCCGAACCTGCGGGAAATCATCTCCTGAGCAGTCATGCAACCTCCTGTTCGTCGCCGAGGTGATCACGCCTTGGCGCTGCAGACTCCATGTCAGCCCTCGTCGGTTGCTCGATGCCGACCACGACTGACACCGCTCTGGAAGTCGGCCAGCCGCCCGCGGAGTTGATCCGCGTCACGCTGGAACGTCGTGGCTTCCCGCGGCTTGGGATCCGCCACGCTGCCAGGCACCAGGTGCGCCTTCGGGGTCCGCAGCGGCAGACCTGCCTGGGTGAACGAAGTCGGCTCCGAGTTCGCCGCGGCCTCCGCCGCCTCTCGCGCCCTATCGGTGGCGAAGCTCCAGGTGCCTCGGGAAGTGTCCGGGACCCGCTGCTGGGGCTCGGCAGGCGCCAAACCCCAGTCGTCCAATCCCGCCGGTTCCGACGCCCACGAATCCTGCCCGCTGGGCTCCTGCATACACGAGCCCGATTCGGAGGTCTCCGCCAGCACCTTCGCCCGGTACCCGGACTGGAAGCCGTTGTGGGCGAGCGTCCGGCTGATGTCCTCTGGGCTGCGGGCGGGCTTGTCGGCCGCCGGATCCGCCGCCGACTGGCCGCGCGGCACGCGGCGCGGCAGCCCGGACGAGGTGAACGACGGCTCCTCCGCCTGCCGGTCGCGCGCCAGGAAGCTCGAGTTCTGCTGGAAACCCGCGCTGGCGGCGAGTTCGTCGTCCTCCGCGCTGGGCCAGCTGACCTCGCCGGATTCGTCCCGCGACTTCAGGTACGGGTTCTCGCTGGCCGGCTGGAACCACTGGGTGGAGACCTCGGTGAAAACCGGCGACTCGGTCGCCGGCCGCTCCGCAGGCGGCTCGGCATCCGGCCAGTCCACACCCAGGTCCGACGACATCGCGCGCGGCTGCTGCGGGACGTCGATCGGCGCGTCGAACAGTCGCGCCGTCGGCGAGTCCTCGCGATCGGGGACACTGGACTCGAAGAGGCTCGCCGAAGCGGACTCCTGCCAGGGCGAACTGTCCTGCGCCACCACGGGCTGCTCGTCGCGGCGCGGCAGCACGCCGGAGGTCGGCAGGTCGGTGTGCGGGTGCCCGTTGCGCTGGCCCGGCGCCGCCGCCGGGGGCACCAAGGCAGGCCCGGACTCGACCGAGACCACGTGCTCGGCCGGGATCATCACCGTCGCCCGGACGCCCTCGACGTCCGGCCCGCCGTGCAACTCGACGCCGACACCTTGGCGTACCGCCAGGCGCCCGGCGACGAACAGCCCCATCCGGCGCGAGGTGGCGAGGTCGTCCTCGTCCACTTGTGCCAGCCGTTCGTTGGCCCTAGCGAGCTCCTCGTGGCCCATCCCGATGCCCTGGTCCAGCACGTCGAGCACCACCGTGCCGTCACCGGCCTGGTAGCTGGACACCGTGACGGTCGTGTCCGGGGCGGAGAAGCTCGCCGCGTTGTCCAACAGCTCGGCGACCAGCCGCACCAAGTCGCTGGCGGTGTGCCCGCGCAGCTTGACCGACGGTGGCGGCTGCACCACGACCCGCGGGTACTGCTCGATCTCGGAAACCGCGGCGCGCAGTACGTCCGCCAGGCCGGTCGGCTGAGTGAAGCGGCGCGCCAGGTCGCTGCCGGAGAGGACCATCAGGTTCTCGTTGTTGCGCCGCATCCGGGTGGCCAGGTGGTCCAGCTGGAACAACCGCGCGAGCTGGTCTGGGTCCTCCTCGTCCTGCTCCAGTTGCTCGAACAGCCGCAGCTGACGTTCCAGGAGGCTCTGGCTGCGCCGGGAGATGCTGACGAACACCTCGCCATAGCCGCGGCGCAGGTCCGCCTGCTCCACCGCGAGCCGCAGCGCCTGCTGATTCACCTCGTCGAAGGCACGGGCCAGCTGCCCGACCTCGTCGGTGGTGTCCACGGGGAACGGCTCGACGACCGCGTCCGCGACCCTACCCTCCCGGATGCTGGCCACCGCCGCTGGCAGTTCGTACTCCGCGGCGTCCAGCGCGCTGCTGCGCAGGACGTGCAGCGAACCGAGCAGCTGCCGCGCAATCGCCACGCTGATCGCGCCGGCTGCGATCAGCGCGGACAGCAGCAGCACCGAATCCCAACCGGCGGCGCTGCTGGCCTCGTCCTCCAGCCGCGAAGCGGTGGTGCGGACGTCAGCCGCCAAATCGCCGCGCTCCTGGTCGATCAGCGCGACCGAGACTTCGGTGCCGGAGTTCCACGCGTCGCGCTTCACCGAGAACCCACCGGAGTAGACGTTGTCGGTGCTCTCGGTCATGATCGCGCGGAGCATGTTGTCCCGGTCGATGATCGCCGGAGCCGTGAGCGTCTGGTCCAGCCGCTGTTGCCAGTTCGCGGCAACGGTGCTACGAGCATCGGTGATCTTGCTCTGCAACCGGGCGCGCGAGCCGTTCAGGCTCTCCAGCGCGAGGGGTTTGAGCTCGCCCTCGGTCAGCCCGGTCAGCACCCAGGCCTGCTGCAAACGCACTTCCTCGGTCAGGCCCATCATTTCCTGCAGCGCGGTCGCCGTGCTGGAGAGGCTGCGGTCGGCGACCATGCTGCTCAGCGCGCGGTCCAGGGCCAGCACCGAGCTGATCACGCGGGTGTACTCGTCGATCGCCTTGGCCTCGCCGATCCGGTGGTCGCGGACCTGCTGGCGGAGCTGGCCGAGCCCGTCCAGCAGCGGCCGGAGTTCGCCGTAGCGGTCGGCGACGATCCCCGTGGCGACGTCGGACGAGGAGAGGTGCTGCCCGAGGTCGGCGGCGACCCGGTCCACCGCGGCCGCTTGCTCCTCGATCGGGCCGAACTCGCGGTCGCCGACCAGGAACTCCACCGCGCGGCTTCGTTCTTGCTGGATGCTGACGACCAGCGGGTCGACCCGGCCGACCGTGTTCAGCACCTGCTCGACGAGGTCGTATTCGGCCGCTTTGTCGACCTGCCACCGAATCTGTCCGATACCGAGCGTGATCGCGAAGATCACTGGCACCAGCACGACCGCGGCCAGCTTCGTCGGCAGCGACCAGTTGCGCCAGTGCACCACGGCGTCGCGGGTGCGCCCGAACCGGCCCGCCGTCACGACCGCGCTCCCGGCTGCGAGCCAGGACTCTTGTGCAGGTCAGTCGCGGTCTGGACCTCGGGCGAACAATGCGTTGGAAAACGGCGCATGCGTGCGGTCCCGCAATCGTCGTCTGAGCTATCTGGGGTGAAATCCAGCCGTGGTCGAGCACCACCCGGCAACCGGAAACGCCTTATGATACTGCATCCTACCCATGCGGACTCGAATGCACTCTGCGTAACAACGAGCGCCCCCGGTTGGCGCATTGCGAACACTGGTACCGAACCGTGACCTTTCGGATCGCGCGACTGTCTTTCAATGCCTCAGCACTATAAGCCCCGCAACCCGTGATAGCACCGGGGCCTTTTCCCCATTCCGCTACGACAAACAGGCGGTGTCACGCCGAGTGGTCAGCCCCATCTTCGCCCACTACGTCTTTTTTCACTCGTTCAGCCTAGAGAGGGTATTCAATCTCGGCCACGAGGCCCCCATAATGCCTGGTCAGGAAGATCGCCGCCGCAAGGCCGGACCGCTGACCTGGCAATACCAGATAGTAACCAAGCGCGGAGACGCCGCCTCTCCGCAACCCGCGGACCGCCGACCAGTAGTCTCGGAATCCGGTACCAAGTGGTGACCACCACACTGTTGATCACCTGCGAGAAGTCGTTAGAATTCCCCGCCGCCAGGCCTCGGCCCAGCGGGCCAACCGCGAAGTTCCAGGAAGGATGCATGAGCAACGCAACTCAATCCGCGCTGCGCGGCAGCCAGCGCGACCAGCCCGGAAATCCGCGGGCGGCCTTCGGCGGAATCGACAAGAGCTCCGTTCGCGCTACTAACGAGCCCACCGATTTCATCGCTATCCAGGAGAGCGCGGAATTCCGCGCCCTGCGCCGCCGGCTGAAATGGTTCGTTTTCCCGGCTACGGCGTTTTTCCTGATCTGGTACATCGGGTACGTGGCGATCGCCGCCTACGCCCGGGAATTCATGGCCCGACCGCTGATCGGCGAGATCAACGTCGGACTGGTCATGGGCATCGGCCAGTTCATCACCACGGTGGGCCTGACCACGCTTTACGTCCGGTTCGCCCGCCGCCGCATCGACCCCGAGGTCGACCGGATCCGACATGACGCGGGAGAGTTCGACCAGTGAATGAGCCGCAGCTGATCCCGGCCGGCAGCGCGATCATCAACACCAGCGTCTTCGCGGTGTTTGTGCTGATCACACTGTTCATCGTGTACCGGGTGAGCAACCGGGGAACCTCCAGCGACTACTTCGTTGCGGGCGGCTCATTCAGCGGGCTGCAGAACGGCATCGCGCTCTCCGGCGACTACCTGTCCGCAGCGTCGTTCCTGGGCATCGCCGGGGCGATCGCGACCTACGGCTACGACGGCTTCCTGTACTCCATCGGCTTCCTGGTCGCCTGGCTGATCAACCTGCTGCTGCTCGCCGAGCGCACCCGCAACACCGGCCGCTTCACCATGGGCGACGTGCTCAGCTTCCGGATGCGCCAGCGCCCGGTACGGGCCGCGGCGGCCGCCTCAACGCTGGCCATCACAATCATCTACATGATCGCCCAGATCGCCGGTGCGGGCGGTCTGGTCGCGCTGCTGCTCAACGTGCACGGCAAGTTCGGTCAAGCATTGGTGATCGCCGCGGTCGGCGCGGTCATGATCACCTACGTGCTGGTGGGCGGCATGAAGGGCACCACCTGGGTACAGATCATCAAGGCCGCCTTGCTGCTGCTGTCCGTAGCGATGATCACGGTCTTCCTGCTCGGAAAGTTCGGCTACAGCGTCACGAACCTGCTGCAGCACGCCGCCGCCAACAACCCGCACGGCCGCGACATCTTCGCCCCCGGCGTGCAGTACGGGAAGTCCGAGCTAACCAAACTGGACTTCGTGTCGCTGTCGCTGGCCCTGGTGCTCGGCATCGGCGGCCTGCCGCACGTGCTGATGAGGTTCTACACCGTGCCCAACGCCCGCGAGGCCCGCCGCTCGGTGGTCTGGGCGACTTGGGTGGTGGCGGTGTTCTACATCTGCACCCTGGTCATCGGCTACGGCGCCGCCGCGCTGGTGGGCACCGACGCGATCCTGGGCGCACCGGGTGCGGAGAACTCCGCGGCCCCGCTGCTGGCGTACCGCATCGGCGGCACGGTGCTGCTGGGCATCATCGCCGCGGTCGCCTTCGCCACGATCCTGGCGGTGGTGGCCGGGTTGACGCTGACCGCATCGGCGTCGTTCGCGCACGACGTATACGCCAACGTGATCCGCCGCGGCGACATCGACTCCGACTCGGTGGTGAAGGTAGCCCGGTTGACCGCGCTGGTGATCGGCATCGCCTCGATCCTCGGCGGCATCCTCGTCATCGGGCAGAACGTCGCGTTCCTGGTCGGCCTGGCGTTCGCGTTCGCCGCCTCGGCGAACCTGTCCACGCTGCTGTACTCGCTGTTCTGGAGGCGGTTCAACACCACGGGCACGCTGTGGAGCATCTACAGCGGGCTCGGCTCCTGCCTGCTGCTGGTGATCTTCTCCCCGGTGGTGTCCGGCTCGCCGGACTCGATCCTCCCGAGCATGGACTTCGCCTTCTTCCCGTTGAAGAACCCTGGCATCGTGTCCATCCCGGTATCATTCATCTGCGGAATCATCGGAACCTTCGTGGGCCGCGACTCGGGCGACGAGGAGCGCCTCGCGGAGATGGAGGTCCGCTCCCTGACCGGCATCGGCTCCCGCGCCGGCTGAGCCCAGCATTTCCAGACTCGTTCTGCCTGGCGGTACGGGCAGCGAAACCTCGGATGGCGCCTGGACCGCGGGATCCCCGACTTGCGGTCAATAGCGGGCATCGGGACTGTTCCCGCCAGACGCCAGACGCCAGACGACGCCCGAACACCCGCAGCGGGTGCATGTTGCGTCGGCCGGACTCCTTGCGGCGCCTGCGACAGCTTCGGCCGGTCAAGCTGAGCTACGCGGCGGCAGTTGGGGCGGCCGTTGGAAGCGGCTGCGGCACTTCGCAGACGAATGCTGAGGCGTTCTCGTCGGCACGCACCGCATCAGTACCGCTGCTGCACTAACCCACAGGTGGGGTTCGCCGTTGGCCCCGATCGCCGCGAGTCACCGACCGCTCACAATTGCGCTCTACCCAATCGGATACTGCCGGTCGACCGCAATTCTCCATAAACTGGAGTTGCCCGCCAAAAGGACGCTTCAGCAATAGCAGGGGGCAATGGGGAGCGACCTGGCAGGGCGTATCGGGGGGGATTCCATGCGAACGGTTCGAAATGCCCTGCTCGCTGCGGTCACCGCCGCCGTCCTGCCCGTGTCCGGGCTGGGCGGCCAGGCCGCCACCATCGCGGCCGAAATCAACAACGGCCTGGTCGAACTGGTCGACAAGGCCTCGCACGGCCGGACCAGTGACTTCCGCCAGCCCGGCGTTCGGATCCGCTCGGCACCCAATACCGCCGCCTCCGCGCGCGGCGTGGGAAATCCCCGAGACAACGCCACCATACGCGGGGCGCTCAGTGGGGAATCCGTCCGCTGCCCGGACGGATCGGCGAATTCGGAATGGTTCGACATCACGAATCGCCGGACCCGCGTCAGCGGATTCGTCAGCGGTTGCTACCTCTGATGGAACCGCATTCGGACGCGGGGAACCGCAGGGTCAGAAATTTTGGCCCGATCCCCGGAGGCCGACCGGCCGCAACCGCCGCAGACGCACGTGCCGGGCGAGCCTGATCACCGACCGGACCGCGACGCGTCTTGCCCAGCAGAAGCAGCCAGCTGCCCGCGGTCGCCGTGTCTTCGTGGAAAGAACAGCAGGCCGCCGGCGATGAACCAGATCGCGATCAGGAACTCGTTGACGATGCTGACGACCTCGTACCGCTTCCCGGATCTGCGGCTCTTCGCGCCCGATCCGTAGCGCCCACGGGCTCGACTCGGCCGGATCTCGCGTAATCCGGTTGTCCGCGCAATCCGGCAGATTCCGCAGGTCACAAGGGCTATCCCAGCGCAGCGGCGGCCGCTGCCCCGGCCTGCCGACCGGAAAACAGGCAGCCGCCGAGGAAGGTTCCCTCCAAGGCCCGGTACCCGTGCACGCCACCACCGCCGAATCCCGCGACCTCGCCGGCCGCGTAGAGGCCGGGCAGCGGCTCACCCGAATCCTGCAGGACCCGACCGGACAGGTCGGTTTCCAGCCCGCCCAGCGTCTTGCGGGTCAGGATGGACAGCCGCACCGCGATCAGCGGCCCGGCGGCCGGGTCCAGCAGCCGGTGCGGCTCGGCGACCCGGATCATCCGGTCGACCACGAAGCGGCGGGCCGCGCGGATGGCGATGATCTGCTCGTCCTTGCCCAGCCCCGACTCCACCTGGCGGTCGCGGGCGACGATCTCGCGCTCCAGCGCGGCGGCGTCGATCAGCTGGTCGCCGACCAGGTCGTTCATCCCGCGCGCCAGCTCCGCAACGGTGCGCCGGACGACGAAGTCGGGGCCGCGGCGGACGAATTCGGCGACCGGAGCCGGGGTGCCACCGCCGCCTCGCTGCAACAGCTTGCGGAGGCTGCGATCGGTCAGGTCCGGGTTCTGCTCGGAACCGGACAGCGCGAACTCACGGCTGATGATGCACCGGTTGAGCACGAACCACGTGTACTCGTGGCCGGTCTTCGCGATGTGCTCCATCGTGCCGAGAGTGTCGAAGCCCGGGAACAGCGGCGCGGGCAGCCGCCGCCCTTCCGCGTCCAGCCACAGCGACGACGGGCCGGGCAGGATCCGGATGCCGTGCTTGCTCCAGATCGGCGCATAGTTGCGGATTCCCTCGGTGTAGTGCCACATCCGGTCCGGGTTGATGATGTGCCCGCCGCTGCGGGACACCACTTCGAGCATTCGCCCGTCCACGTGGTCGGGCACCCCGGCGATCATCTTCTTCGGCGGTGGGCCGTAGCGCTTGGGCCAATTCCGCCGCACCAGGTCGAAGTTCCCGCCGATGCCGCCCGATGCGACGACGACGGCCTGCGCGAGCAGCTCAAAATCTCCCACCACGTCGCGAGAACTCGGCTGTCCGCGTTCCACCGAGCTCGGCGCGAGCACCTCGCCGCGCACCCCGGTCACCGCGCCGCCGCTGGTGATCAGCCCGCTGACGCGGTGCCGGAACCGGAACGACACCAGGCCTCGTTCGGCCGCCTGCGACACCCTGCGGATGAACGGCGCGAGCACGCCGGGGCCGGTGCCCCAGGTGATGTGGAACCTCGGCACGGAATTGCCGTGCCCGGTGGCCAGGTAGCCGCCTCGCTCGGCCCACTGCACCAGCGGGAAGAACCGCACGCCCTGCGCGGTCAGCCAAGCCCGCTTCTCTCCTGCGGCGAAGTCCACGTAGGCCTCCGCCCACTTCCGGGGCCAGTGGTCCTCGGGCCGGTCGAAACCGGCGGAGCCGTGCCAGTCCTGGAGCGCCAGTTCGCGGGAGTCCCGGACGCCCAACCGGCGCTGTTCCGGGGAATCGACCAGGAAGAGACCGCCGAACGACCAGTGCGCCTGGCCGCCCAGGGATGCCTCGGGTTCCTGGTCCACCAGCACCACCCGGCGGCCCTCGTCGGCCAGTTCAGCGGTGGTAACCAGGCCGGCCAGGCCGGCCCCCACCACGATGACATCAGCGTCCAACGTCATTGCCGACCTCCGCACTACCGAGTGGTAACCGGATGCCTGTATACCGCAGCCGCAGGTGCTTCGACAGCCACCGGGCCGTTCCAGTGCGGCACCGCAATATCTCCCCACGCGCGGAAATCCACCCGGTCGGGGCGTATCCAGCAAATTCGCTGGCATTCCGATCCGGGTTTCGGGAATCTTGTTTCCAGTGCGCCGATTCCGGCCGCTGTCCACTCATTATCCGCTCACGAAGGGATTTTCGCATGTCCAAGTTCGCTTTCGCCGCGCCGTTTCGCGTCGGCTCCCGGTCGTCCTCCTGGTGTCGGACCGGGCGGACCGGCGTCTGGCGCATAGTCGTCCCCGCGCTGTTCGCCCTCACCGCGATCACTGTCGGTTCGGGGGGCGCGTACGCCACACCACCGGAAAAGCCTTGTGCAGCAGGAACTTTTTGCAGCTACCCGGAGGAGGAGTACGCCGGGCAGGCGCACGAGCTCGGCCTTCAGACGACCACGTTGGAGCAGTGCGTCCAGCTCCGGCTAGACGTGGAGGTGCGGTCCTTCGTGAACAACACCGGTCATCCGGTGACGGTCTACCAGGACCCTGATTGCGACACCGGTGCGGAATTCGCCACGTACCCAACGGGTTCCCAAACACCGCGGACGACATACGTCGCTCGAGCGATCAAAATCTGGTCGCACTGACCGCCGAGATACCTTCCTGAACCGAGTTGCGCGCGCCTCCGGCGGAATCCCACCCCCGTTCCCGTCCGGAACCCCCGACTCAGGTGTCCGACCTACCGGGACGACGCCTGAGAACCCCCGAGCAAAGCCACGCCCGTCCAACGCAACGGCCAGGACAGGAACTCAGCGGACCAGGTCCCGCATCAGCTCAAGCAGGCGCTCGGCGGAGTTGGCCCAGGTGAACTTCGCCGCCTGATCACGAGCCGAGGCGACCAGATCCGCACGCGTACGGGAATCCTCCACGGCACGCACCGCCGTGGCGAAGTCCTTCGACGACCCCGGATCGAAGAACATCGCGTGTCCCCCGGTCACCTCGTGGAAGATCTCCAGATCGCTGCAAACCACCGGCGTCCCCGCGTTCATCGCCTCGATGATCGGCAGCCCGAAACCCTCGTCCCGAGAAGCGGTGACCAGTGCGCTCGCCCTCCCCAGCAGCGCCTGGTAATCGCTTTCACTGATTCCCCGCCAGAAAACGACATCGACATCGGGAGGTAGCTGTCCCCGCAATTCCGCTTCGCGCGCAGGTGCGACTCGACTGACCAGGTGCAGGCGATACCCAGAAAGGAAAGCCATGCCCGCGATCAACGTTTCCACGTTCTTGTACGGCATGAACGAACCCATGTACACGAGCTCCCGCGGACCACCCAGCTGTTGCTCAGCCGCGCCGGATTCGACCCCATCGAGCACGTCGTCCTCCGGCGGCGGGGACGGCGCATTGTGGACGACGGTCACCGGGCGCCCGGTGAGCCGGTGCTCCGCGATCAGCTTCCTGGTCGTCTCGCTGACCGTGACCACCGCGTCGGCCCGGTTGAGCATCACCCGCTGCGGCCAGAACGCCTTGTGGTAGAGCCGCCACGCGGCGCGCACCGGCAGCGGGAGAAACCCCGGCGGCTGCGGATGCCGGTAGTAGATCAGGTCGTGCAGCGTGAGGACGAGCCGGTAACGGCGCCGGAACCCCCCGATCACCTGCAGTGGGCTGAACACGACGTCCGCACCGAGCCGGTTCAGGGTGCGCGCCAGCCACAGCTCACGCGGGGAGAACGGGTTGTTGACCTTCACATGCGGAACACCGGACGGCAGCAACCGCAGCTGCCGATCGTCATGGATCAACATCGTCACCGGATGGAGGTGGTGCAATGCCTCGACCAAGCTCGCGCCGTAGCGGCTGATCCCGTCGTGCTGATCGGTCCGCGTCCAGCGCGCATCGACGACGACGTTCATCGCCACCGACCCTGCCGCACCCGCATGCCGGTCCGCGGGCCCGCTGCCTTCCTCCTGCGGGCCGTTCATGGCGCTCCGAGGAAGCGTCGGATCGCTTCGGACGCCGGCCCCGGCGTCTCGTAGTGCACCAGGTGGCCGACGTTAGGGATAACCACGAGTTCGGCGTCGGCCAGCCGAGCCGCCAGCGCGCGCTGGCCTTCCAAGGGCGCGATCTCGTCCGACTCCCCCGCGATCAGCAGGATCGGCATCCGGAGCGCGTCGGCGTGGTCGGCCACGGTGTGCGTCACCGAAGCCTCGAAGGTCTCGCTGAGCAGGGCGGGGCTGTGGAAGCGGCTGAAGTACCGGAGGTGGTTGGCGTCGATGAACCCGCGAAGCTGCTTGTCCTTCGTCCGCGTCATCGCCCGGCTCGCCGCCAGCACCACCCACCTGTTGCTCAGCAGCGAATGCCCAGCCCGCAACGGCAACCGCTTGCCCAGCGTGTAATAGGCGGACGTGAGCCCGGACAGCACCACTCGCGGTCCGCGTAGCGCCGGAGTCGCGATCGGGTTGATCAGCACCAGGCGTCGCACGAGTTCGGGCGATGTGGCGGCGACGTGCGCGGCCACGATCGAGCCGAAGGAGTGCCCGAGCAGCACCACCGGCCGGGTCCGGCCGCCGAGCCGTTCGATGAGCTCGGTGATGACCTGCGCGTAGCCGGCGACGTCGTGCCGCCGCCCGCTCATCGGCCCGGAGTCCCCGAATCCGGGCAGGTCCGGGATCACGACGCGCTGGTCCGGCAGGCCCGCCGCGACGAGCTCCAGACCGTGGTGGGTACCGCGCAGACCGTGCACCACCAGCACCGTGTCGGCAGGTTCGACCGGGACGACCGGGACGACCGAACCGACCTGGGTGACTGCGGGGCCCACCGCGGTGACCAGATCGCTGACCTCGGCGAGGTGCTCGCGGTAGACCCAGTAGTGCAGCTCGGCGCCGCCGATGTGCTCCACCCGCTCCGCGGGGTGGAGTTCCGGGGTGGTCATGCCGGATCAGCTCGCCAGCTCGGTGCGGATTTCGTCGAGCTCGACGGCGCCGTCCGGGTCGATCACGTGGTGGTAGATCGCTTCGAACCGGCCCAGGATCTCGTCGATGTCGTGCCGGGACACCAGCCGCTCGCTGGCGGCGCCCATCCGGTCGATCGTCACGCGGTCGCTGATCACGTCGTCGATCGCGCTGGCCAGGGCGGGCACGTCACGCGGCGGGTAGAGCCAGCCGTTCTGGCCCGGTTGCACCAGGTGCGGCAGGGCCATGGCGTTGGCCAGCACCACCGGGGTGCCCGCCGACATGGCTTCCATGGTCGCCAGGCTCTGCAGCTCGGCGATGCTGGGCATGCAGAACAGGTCGGCGCGGGCGTAGGCGTCCAGCAGATCGTCGTCGCTGAGGAACCCGTGGAAGTGCACCCGGTCGGCGATGCCGAGTTCCACCGCGAGTTGCTCGAAGGCGGCGCGGCGACTGCCGTTGCCGACGATCTCAAGCCGCGTCGGCGTCTTGGTGCGCAGCAGCGCCATGGCCCGCAACAGGTCGTCTATGTGCTTCTCCTCGTCGAGCCGTCCGA
>NZ_JBSFLZ010000062.1:0-37766 GCF_053599315.1 Saccharopolyspora sp. NPDC000995 | reverse complement strand
AAGACCAGCCGGTCCGGCAGCCGCTTGCGGCCCAGCTTGGGCAGCGCGTTCTCCCAACGCGGCAACAGTGGCTCGATTCGCTCCCACAGCTCGTCAGACACGATCCATGGCGGCTGCTCGCCTTTCCTCACGTGTCCATGATCGACGATCAAGGAACCTCAGGCACTGCAAGTGATCAATTTGTTAGGAACTCTAAGCACGCGGAGAAGGTACCGGGTGAATTCACCCAAGCCCTAGGTGAATTGGCGGACGAGTACGACGTCCACATCATCTGCGGAATGGCCGAGGCGCACCCCACGATCCCCGGGACCCTCTACAACTCCGCCGTCCTGATCGGACCGACCGGAGATCTGCTGGGCGTACACCGAAAAGCGCATATCCCCGGGTACGAGAAGCATTACTTCGTGCCCTCGCGCACCCACGCCAGCGATGTGTTCGAAACCGATCTGGGCACGATCGGAATCGGCGTCTGCTACGACAACCAGTTCGCGGAACTGACCAGGACGTACGCGTTGAAGGGCGCCGAGATCCTGGTGATGTTGTGGAACATGCCCAGCTTCTCCAACGGCGGCACCATACTCCACAACCTCACCTCCGTGCGCGCCTTCGAGAACAGGATGTACTCCGTTTCCTGCAACAGGATCGGCGAAAACCACGAGATCGAATTCTTCGGATACAGCGCGATCGCCAACCCAGTGGGCGAGCTGATCGCGTCCGCGGAGGGCGGGGAAAGCATCATCTATGGCGTTCTCGAACGAGATGTGCTTCTCGAGGAAAGATCTCAAATGACCATCTTCAGGGACAGGAGGCCCGACCTGTACGGCGAGGTGGTCAATCCCCTCTGAAGAGCGGTTAGCGGACGAGCCGAACCGCCCCGCTTGCCCGCAGGCGCGGCGGTTGCATCGAGGGCGGCGGCTTGGCACCGCCTGGCCAAGCCGTGACCGGCGCCGGCCACGGCAGTCGCAACAAGGGTGACCGACATCGAGCCGCCCGGCGGTCATCGTCAGCAGACTGAGGCTAACCAGAAGAGCACCGAGCCCGGCAAGCTGCGCGTGCTGTGCTCCGAGACGGGCCAGGAGCGGTTGCGTCAGCACGGAGCAGAGCAGGACCGACCCCAGGATGCAGCCGGTGACTGCCAGCGGCGAGCAGCAGCGATCTCGGGCACCGATACGGCGGCGATGTGCTCGCTCGCCGCGAATCCGCGCAGTTCGTCGTCGGTGGCCATCCGGGTCGGGTCCTCCTGGCTGACCAGGTGGGCGAACACTGCGACCGGTGGCGTCCCGGCGAGTCCGACCAGGTCGAAGGCCGATTCGGCGAGTCCGGCGTTGCCGAGCACACCGGCATCGCCGACGGCCACCGGCACCATGTGGCCGGGCCGGGTGAAGTCGGCGGGGACCGCGTCGGGGTCGGCGAGCACGCGAGCGGTTCTGGCTCGGTCCGAGGCGGAAATGCCGGTGCTCACTCCCGTGCTGGCATCCACGGTGACGCACACCGTCGCGCCGTGGTGCTCCTGCAGCCGGGGCGACATGGGCGGGAGCACGAGCGCATCGCAGCGCCCCCGTGGAAGTGCCACGCACAGGAAGCCTGACGAATGGCGGACCGCCAAAGCCGTCAGCTCGACGTCCGCGCGTGAAGCGGCGAACACGAGGCCGCCGTCACCGGACGTGCAGCCGTGCACGATCGTCGGTCGGCCTGCAGCGATCTCCTGCAGTGCCAGGTCGATCGATCTGAGCTCGCTAGGGCGGCGATCGAGAACCGCTGCGCGTTCCCGCTGATCGTCCATTTTCTCCCCTCGGAAAGGCGGATCTGGCGCGATTCAGCGTCACTATCCACATCGGACCAGTGAGCCGGCCCGCGACGTCATGCACTCGATAGCGTGGCCGATCCGGTCTGCCAAGCATCGCCGCCCGAGATCTCGAAAGTCAACGTCCGCCAGCTGCCGTCCCAGTAGCTGAAATCCTCGCGCCTCCGGCGGTGACGTGCTGCATCGTGCTTGACATCGCGTCGGCCACCTCCATAGCGTCGACGTGTGCTCCGACCGCTGTCAACCAATCGCCACCGCGTGGATCTGCTGCGGATTGGTTCGGCGGCGTGTTCGGCCTCCTGATCATCCGAGCCGAAACACCGCTGTCGATCCGGCAGCACGTTTTCGACGTCAACCGCTCCAGCACGGACCGTCGCTGTTTCCCGGTCTGGGGGACGGTCGCGCACTCCGACTCGGAGATTCCGCTGCGAGGTAGGCGGAGATTCCGGACGTCACCGACCCGACCAGTCCCGCGCGTGGTGGGCTGCCCGCGACGAGCCCCCAGCTGCGGGCAGGTGGGTTGGCGCTGCGCGGGTACAAGACCTATTCAACCGGCATTCCCCGTCTGCGGTGGCTGCTCGTCTGGGCCCGCACCGACGAACCTGAACCTCGGGTGGGCACCTTCCTGGTACCAGCTGGAGTCGGCGGCTACCGGGTGGAACGCACGTGGGACCACCTCGGTATGCGGGCCTCTCGCAGCGACGGCGTGATCTTCGACGACGTCCAGATTCCCGCGGACCACGCGTGGACGTTCGCCCGGTGGACGAACAAGCGGGTCCGCACCAAGGCGCGACCTCGCTGTGGAATCCGCTGCTGGTCAGCGCCACCTACGACGGTGTCGCCCACGCGGCCAGGGGTTGGCTCGTCGGATATCTCAACGAGCGCACCCCAGCGAACCTCGGCAAACCGTTGGCCAGCCTGCCGCGGTTTCAATCTGCGGCCGGCCAGATCGAGGCACTGCTGCTCACCAACCGTTGCCTGCTGGCAGAAGCCGCCCGCGACGCAGACCACGGCCTTCCCGTGACGGGCAGGGCAGGGCTGATCAAGCACATCGTCACCAACAACGCCATCCGTGCCGTCGAGCTGGGTGTCTCGCTCGTCGGCAAACCCGGCCTGCCCCGCGCCAATCCCATCGAACGGCACTACCGCGACGTGCTCTGCGGCCGCATTCACACCCCGCAGGACGACACGATTCTCACCGTCAGCGGCACCGCAGCGCTGCAACGATGACGCCGTGCAAGTTCACTGGTCTTGGACTTCGGGTTTTTGTTGTCTGACTTAGGAAACGTGGCTGGACGGGTTGTCCCCATGCCGCGCGGTAGACCACGAGCGCAGTGATCGGAATGTTTTCCGCCGCTCGCCAAGTGGATGCGATCGCTGAACTTGGCGGGATCGGAGAAGCCTTCCGCGAGACCGCGTTGTTCTAGCGGAAAGCACCGGCAGAGCCCACCAGGTCGACGGTCGTGCCATCTCTGGATCCAATACGTATTGACACCTCAGCGCGGTCCTGCCTCGATGTCGAAGGGCAAAGGCGCTTTGGGAGCTCGGCCGGCCCGTTGGACGGCGTCTTCGGCAAGGCATCAACATTGCTTCGTCCTAGCGGGCTGCCTCCTGTTGTTTCGGTTGTGTTTCCGTGGGATCTTGCCTCGTGGGATGCGTTGGCTGGCCCTGTCTCGCGACATATAGTCGCCTCGTGGGTGATTCACTCCTATGGTCCAGGCGAGAGGTCGACCTCGCGTTCTTCGCCAGCGCTCGGTGTCAGGGCTGATCGACAGCCGCACCGTTCGCGCCTGAGTGCCGGCAGCGAACCTGCGCAATCCTTCGGGTTTCAGAGCCCTTCAAATCTGTGCGGGCGCAGTGCGCCCTCTTCCACCCGACGGCAGAGAGATCCGCTCGCGGTGGCAGGACCATGCCTGCCGACCACGACGGATGTCACCACCTCGTGCCGTCGTCCGCTGCCTCTCCAGCACGGGAGAAGTCCATGTCCGACCTTCGCAGTTCCATCGAGAGCGCGACCTCCGCGCGCAAGAAATGGCGGTTGCCGGCGATCACGTTCGCCATCCTCCTGATCGCCGGAATCGCTTTCGCCGCAACCAGGGGCAGCGGCGCTGATCCGGGCGCGGCAGACGGCGCGCCCGTCCACGGTGGCACCCTGCAGTTCGCGCTGATCGACTACCAACGCAGCCCCGATCCGCAGTGGGGCACCAACTACGCCGAGTCGCTGATCGGCAACAACATCACCGACAAGCTGACCTGGCAGGACCCCAAGACCGGTGAGATCACGCCGTGGCTGGCCCAGTCGTGGGAGTACAACGAGGACCTGACCGAGTTCACCTTTCACCTGCGTCGGGACGTTACGTTCAGCGACGGGTCGCCGTTCAACGCCGAGGCCGTCAAAGCCAACTTCGACCAGTACGTGCACGGCGACCCGAGCCTGGGGATCCTGCCCAACGGCGCCACCCTGCTGCCCGGCTACCTCGAAACCAGGGTGGTGGACGAGTACACCGCCGTGGTCCGTTTCGGGAAGCCGCTCGCGAGCTTCCTCCAGGCGTCTTCGTTCACTGCCAATGCGCAACCGGGTTTCCTGTCGCCCTATACGTTGAAGCTAAGCGCGGAGCAGCGGACGGACCCGAAGAAGGTGATCGGTACCGGCCCGTTCGTGTACGAGTCGTGGGAGCGCCAGGCCAAAACCGTCTTGGTGAAGCGAAACGGCTACAACTGGGCTCCACCCGCGTTGCACCACCAGGGTGAGGCGTACCTGGACAGGATCGTGTTCAACACGATCCCGGAAGCCAGCGTCCGCACCGGTTCTTTGGTGTCCGGCACGATCGACGCGACCCTCGACGTCGGCACAACCGATGAGAATCCCTTGTTCGCAAAGGGTTTCGAGATACTCCACCGCGGCGTGTCCGGCACGGCGATCCGGTTCGACTTCAACAGCTCGCTGTTCCCCACCAACGACATCGCGGTCCGCAAGGCGATCCAGCTCGGCTGGGACCGGCAGACACTCCGGAAGACCATTCTGACCGACTCCTACTCGGTTGCGGACTCGATCCTCGAACCGTCGGTGCCCGGACACGTCGACTACAGCGGTTCGGTGCTGAAGTACGACCCGGAGCAGGCCGCGCGGATCCTCGACGAGGCCGGCTGGGTGGCCGGCCCCGACGGGATCCGGGTCAAGGACGGGAAGAAGCTGGTGGTCAAGTTGCTGGGCATCAACAACCTGGTGGTGAACAAGCCGGCTTACGAGTCGATCCAGCAGGACCTGCGGAAGATCGGTATCGATCTGCAGCTCACCGTCGTGCCGATCCCGGACTACACCGCCCAGCAGGCCAAGGCGAAGACCGACTGGAACGTCGTCGCCGCCAACCGCTCGCGCAACGATCCGGCGGTCCTCAACTTGCAGTACGGGCCGCAGAGCGGCAACGGCGCGTACGTCACGAAGGACTCCACCGGGGTCGATGCGGACGAGGTCACGCAGGTGCTGGGCAGGCTTGAAACGACCCTCGACCCGGACGTGCGCACCCAGTACGCCAAGGAGGCGCAGGACATCCTGGTCGACAAGTACGCGCTCGTGAACCCGGTCTACAACCCCTCGCAGGTGATCGCCCAGGCGCCGTACGTGCACGGCATCGTCTTCGACGCCCAGTCCCGCAACCACTTCGTGGACACCTGGAAGAGCGACGGGAAGTGATCGTCCGCCGGGAGCTCGGGCTCCCGGCGGGCCACGCCCTCGTGGGAAAGGAAAAGTCGTGCTGCGTTACGTCGCGCTGAAGGTCGGCCGGGCCGCGTTCGTGGTCTGGGCGGCGTTCACCCTGACCTTCGTCCTCTTGTTCGTGCTGCCAGCCAACCCGGTTGATCTACTCTTCGACCCGACGGAGCTCAACTCCGTGCCACCGGAGGTGCGCGCGCAGGTCGCGGACAGCTACGGCTTCAACGAGCCGGTCCTCCTGCAATACCTTGGTCGGCTCGGACACGCGCTGCGGGGCGACTTCGGAACCTCCGTGCAGTCGGGCCAGTCGGTCAGCGCGGTGGTCCTCGACGTGCTCCCGCACACCCTGGTGCTCGCCGTCGGGGCGCTGCTGCTCGCGCTGGTCATCGCGTTCGTCATCGCGCTCGTCGCGACTTCGACCCGGCACCGGTGGCTGCGCAATCTGGTCGATTCGCTGCCGACGGCTACGGTGTCGGTGCCGGTCTTCCTCTCCGGCATCCTGCTGCTGCAGATCTTCTCCTTCTGGCTCGGCTGGTTCCCCTCGTTCGGGGATCAGGGCTGGCGGAGCCTAGTGCTGCCGCTGATCACGCTGGCGATCCCCGTCTCCGGTCCCATCGCGCAACTCCTCGTGCGTTGCTTCGCCGCCGAGTTCCGTTCCGGATACGTCACGACGAGTTGGGCGAAGGGCGCCACCCGCAACCGAGTCATCGTCGGTGACGTCTTCCGCAACGCCAGCCTGCCCGCGCTGACCATTGCTGCCGTCACCTTCGGCAACCTCGTCGCGGGATCGGTCATCACCGAGACGGTCTTCGCCCGCAAGGGACTTGGCCGAATGACGCAGACGGCGATCAACACGCTCGATCTCCCGCTGGTGCAGGGAATCGTCGTCTTCGTCGCCGCCACCTTCGCGCTGATCAACCTGGTCGTGGATCTGATCTACCCGCTGCTGGATCCGCGGCTGCGCGCCACCTTCGCCGTGCCAACCGCCGGCCCGGCGGCCTGAGGAGGACCAGTTGACCGTCGAATTCGACACCCTGACCGCGCCCACTGGCAGCCGGTCCGCCGACATCGCTGGCAGCGCGCTTGACCGGCTCGGTGGGATTGTCCGCAAGCCGGGACTGCTGCTCGCCTGGATCATACTGCTGGTCGCGGTCGGCTGGGCGCTGTTCCCCGGAGCGTTCACCTCCCACAGCCCCTACGCCGGCGAGCCCGCCGCCAGCTTCTCGCCGCCGAGCGCGCAACACTGGTTCGGCACCGACCGACTGGGCCGGGACCTCTTCGCGCGCAGCGTCTTCGGCGCGGGGACCACGCTGGCCGCCACGTTGTTCGCCGTCCTCATCGGGTTCGGTGCCGGCACCGCGGTGGGACTGGCCGCCGGGTTCGCCGGCGGCGTGACCGGGACCGCGATCATGCGGGTGGTCGACGTCTTCCTCGCGATCCCGAACTTGTTGCTGGCCATGGTCATCGTCTCCGTGTTGGGTTACTCCACCAACAACATCGCCCTCGCGGTGGGTATCTCGTCCATCGCCTCCTTCGCGCGGGTGATGCGAGCCGAAGTGCTCACCGTCGTCTCCCGGGATTACGTGCGCGCGGCGTACGGGCTCGGTGTCGGCCGGCTCGGCGTGGTGCTCCGGCACATCGTGCCGAATTCGCTGAGCTCGGTGCTCGCGCTGGCGGCGCTGGAGATCGGTACCTCGATCCTCGCCGTCGCAGGTCTAGGTTTCCTCGGCTACGGCGCGCCGCCGCCGACACCGGAGTGGGGACTCCTGGTCGCCGAGGGGCGCGACTTCGTAGCGGTCTACCCGTGGATATCGCTCCTGCCGGGGGCGGCACTGGCGGTAGTCGTGCTCGCCACCCACCGCATCAGCACCTCGTTCAGGAAGGACCACGACTGATGGCCGACACTGCCACCGCTTCCGCAGCGACCGCCGCTGCGGCGGAGGATGATCAGGCGCTGCTTCGGATCACCGATCTGGCGATCGACTACCGCACCGGACACCGCAGGTGGACCAGGGCGGTCCGCGGGGTCGGCCTGCAGGTGGAGCCGGGCGAGTTCGTGTCGCTGGTGGGGGAGTCCGGCTCGGGCAAGACCACCGTGGTCCAGGGCGCGCTCGGCCTGCTGCCGAGCTCCGCGCGGATCCGGTCCGGTTCCGTCGTCTATTCCGGCGTCGACGTCACCGGCTGGAACGATCAGCGGATGGCACTGGTGCGGGGCAACCACGTGGGCTTCATCCCGCAGGACCCCAACACCTCGCTCAACCCGGTCAAGAAGATCGGGCAGCAGGTGATCGAGGCGGTCCGGTTCAACGAGCGCGCGGCGAAGAATGCGTCGCAGCACGAGGAGGCCGCGTTGGAGAGCCTGCGCACCGCGGGCCTCAACGACGCCGAGCGGGTGTTCCAGCAATACCCCCACGAGCTCAGCGGCGGCATGAAGCAGCGCGCTCTCATCGCGATCGCGCTGGCAGGCAAGCCGAAGATCATCTTGGCCGACGAACCCACCAGCGCGCTCGACGTCACCGTCCAGAAGGTCATCCTCGACCACCTGGTGCGGCTGCGCGAGGAACTCGGCATCGGCGTACTCCTGGTCACCCACGACCTCGGCGTCGCGCTGGACCGCTCCGACCGGATTCTGGTTATGCGGCAAGGCGAAATCGTGGAAGACGGCCCGGTGCACCAGGTCCTGGAGAACGCGACCGACAACTACACGCGGCGGTTGCTCGACGCGGCCCCCGCGCGCCACCTCGGTCGTCTCGAACCGACATCGGGCGCCCGGCTGGTTCCCGCCGCAGCGCCGACGGTGCTGGAAGCGCGCGAGCTGACCAAGACCTACCGCCTGCGGGGCCAGCGCGAGCTTCGTGCGCTGGACTCGGCAAACCTGCTGGTGCGCAAGGCAACGACGCACGCGATCGTGGGGGAGTCCGGTGCCGGCAAGTCGACGCTGGCGAGCATCCTGGCCGCCTTCACCGCGGCGGACAGCGGCACGGTGCGCGTCGGTGATCGCGTGTTGGGCGGCCTGCGCCGCGGGCAGCTGCGGGAGATCCGCCGGGATCTGCAGTTCGTGTTCCAGAACCCGTTCACCTCGCTTGACCCGCGGTTCACGGTGAGCAGGATCATCGCGGAGCCGCTGCTCGCATTCGGACTGGCGACGGGCAAACGGGAGCGGACGGCCCGGGTGGTCGAGCTGCTGGAGGCGGTGGCGCTGGACGCGAGCTACCTGCACCGGCTCCCGAGCCAGCTCTCCGGAGGCCAGCGGCAGCGCGTCGCGATCGCGCGGGCACTCGCGCTCACGCCGAAGACCCTCGTCCTGGACGAGGCGGTGAGCGCGCTCGACGTCTCGGCCCAGACGCAGATCCTGCAGCTGCTGGTCGACCTGCAGGCCGAGTACGGGCTCAGCTACGTGTTCGTGACCCACGACCTCGGCGTCGTACGCCTGATCGCGCACGACGTCACGGTGATGAAGGACGGTGTCGTGCTGGAGACCGGCCCGGTGAAGCAGGTTTTCCACTCGCCGCAGCACGAATACACCCGGGATCTGCTGGCGGCGATCCCGGGAGTCAGGCTCGCCCCCGCCGGCGTGCGCTAAAGGGTCCTAATGAATGCGGCGTAAGCCGCATGCGGTGTGGGACTCAGCCTGCACCGCCGCGGGTTCTCAGACCTCGCCTGGCGAGGACAGCTGGACATACATAAGGAGGGCTCCGACAGTCCAGACGGCGTCTGAGGTCTCGCTACCGGCACCGCGGAGCGCAAGCCGTCCTGAAACCACTCCCAAGGAGGAAAGCGTGTCGCGTCAACTGCACATCAACGTCAACGTCCTCAACGCGGGCGTCTTCGGCGGGTCGTGGCGATTCCCGAACACCGACGGCACCGCGAGCTACCGGATCGAGCACTACACCTCAATCGCGAAGAAGGCCGAGGAAGCCAAACTCGACGCAGTCTTCCTGGCGGACAGCCCGCTGCTCGACCCGAGCATCAAGCACCGCACCGGCAACAACCTGGAGCCCACCACGGTTCTGGCGCGCATCGCCGCACAGACCGAGCGGATCGGTCTGATCGGGACGCTCTCGTCGTCGTACAACGATCCGGCCGAACTGGCGCGCCGGCTCGGCGACCTCGACCACGTCAGCGGCGGCCGCTTCGGCTGGAACGTGGTGACCACGGCGGGATCGGTGGCGGCGCGCAACTTCGGCCGCACCAGCGAGCCCGAGCACGCTTCGCGCTACCGCCGCGCCGCCGAGCTCACCGAGCGGGTCATCGCCGACTGGGCGGGGAGGACCCAATTCGCCTCCCCACAAGGCCGGCCGGTCGTCGTCCAGGCCGGTGGTTCCAGCGACGGGCGACGGCTGGCCTCCCGCGTCGCCGAGGTGATCTTCTCCGCCGATCAGGACCTCGACCGCGCCCGGGCATTCCGCACCGAGATCCGCAACGGTGCAGGCGAGTTCGGGCGCAACCCCGAGGAAATCGTGGTGCTGCCGGGGCTTTCCACCGTCGTGGGCAGCACCGAGATGGAGGCCAAGACCCGGCGGGAGCTGTTGGACGACATCCTCCCCGAGGCCTACGCCCGGAACCGGTTGGCGGCCCAGCTCGGGATCTCCCTCGACGGACTGCGCGACGACGAACCGATCCCGACCGAGCTGCTCGTCCACCCCGACGAGGCCGGTGGTTCGCAGAGCTTCTACCGCATTGTCACGGAAATCATCGACAAGGAGAGACCGACGCTCGGCCGGCTGCTGAAGAAGCTCTCCGGCGGCGGTGGCCACCGGATCATCGTGGGTACGCCGGAGCAGATCGCCGACGACGTCGAAACGTGGTTCCGCGCCGGTGCGGCCGACGGCTTCAACGTGATGCCCGACGTGCTGCCATCGGGCTTCGACGACTTCGCCGATCACGTGATTCCCGAGCTGCAGAGGCGTGGCCTGTTCCGGACCGAATACGACGGGACGACCCTGCGCGAGCACCTCGGGCTCGGCCTTCCCGCAGTGCCCGCTGCGGCGCGCGAACGCCAACTGCTCGACCCCTACCAGGAAGGACAGGTGATCTCCTCGTGAGCAGGGCGATCCAGCTCACCCTCGCGGTCGGCGAGGCGACCGGCCGACCTGTCGACGGCGCGTCGCCGATCTCGCTCGCCGAAGCCGCCGCCGTCGCGGCGGTGGCCGAAGAGCTCGGGGTCGCAGCGATCCGGCTCGTCGACGGCGGAGCGGGCCGCACGCTCGACCCGACCGTCGTAGGCGCCTACCTCGCCGGCATCCACGGCGGCGTCGGCTTCGTCGCCGAGGTCCCGACGACCCACAACGCGCCCTACAACGCCGCGCGCCGGGTGCTCTCCTTGGACCGGGCCGCCGGTGGCCGAACCGGTGTCGCCCTGCGCGCGGGCGGCGGCGACGAGGTGAGCGAGGCAACCGTTGCGGCCCCCAGCGCGACCGATCCCGTCCAGCGCTGGGCGGAGTACGCCTTGGTGCTGAACCGGCTGTGGGAGTCCTTCCCGCGCGCGGCGCTGATCGGTGACCAGGAGTCGGGCCTCGTCGTCGACGACGCGCTCATCGAACCGATCAACCACGAAGACGCCTTCTACCGCGTCGCAGGCCCCCTGGACGGTCCTTCGTCGGCGCAGGGACGTCCTGTTCTCGTGGCAGATCAAGGGGTCCTCGACCCGGCCGCGGTGGCGCAGTCCGCGGATGTCGTCGTGGTCGACCGTAAGCGTGCCGCCGGTGCCGACGCCGCGCTCACGGTGGCGTTGCGGCGAGCCGGCCGTTCCCGGGAAGACGTCGCGCTGCTCGGCCGCGTCGAGGTCGCCGCGGACGACCCGCCTGCCGCCGCGGCCGTCGGTCATGAGCTCCGTGCCTGGGCCGATGCGCACCGGCTGGACGGTTTCGAACTGGTACCCGGGGGTGACGCCGACGACGTGGTGACCGTGCTGCGCGGGTTGGTCCCGCAGATCGCGGACGCTGCTGCCGACTCGTCCCCACCGACCTTGCGGGCCGCGTTCGGTCTGCGCGAGATCGCGGAGGCGCTGAGGTGAGTGCCGAACTGGCCGACACAGAACCGGCCACTGCGACCGAGCCCCGCGCTGCGCGGCTTCCCACCCCCAGCCGGTTCACAGTCGAAGGCATCCGCACCGCGGTTTCCCCGATACTGCAACGCATCGGAGCCTGCGCCGGCGCGCGGGAACGAGCCCGCGAGTACGCCTTCGAAGACGTCCGGGCACTGGCCGAGCAGCGGATCACGCTGGTCGGGATCGCGGCCGAGGACGGCGGTGCTGGCGGCTCCCTGCGGGACGTGACCGACCTGGTGATGGCCATAGCCAGGGCCGACTCCAACGTGGCGCAGGCGTTGCGAAGCAGCTTCCTCCTCGCCAACCGGGTGGCGACCCTACGCGATCTGCCGAACCGGGCGGTGACGCTGCAGCGGCTGCGCAACGGCGACCTCTTCGCCGGCACCGCCAACGAGCGCACCGGCGGGGCCAGCGGAACGGTCAGTACCACCATCCGGCGCTTCGACGACGGTTACGTCATCAACGGGGAGAAGTACTACTCGACCGGTGGGCTCTACGCCTCGTGGTTCTCGGGCTCGGCCCGCGACGAGAACGGGACGGTGCTGGGCTTTACGGTGCCGGTGGATCGCGAGGGCGTGCAGCGGCTCGACGACTTCGACGCCGTCGGCCAGCGGCTCACCGCGAGCGGCACCACGCGGCTGGTGAACGTGCGGGTCGACGCAGACGAAGTCGAGGTCCGCGACAACACCCGGTTCGACAGCCCATGGCTGGGATCCTTCGCCCAGCTCTACCTGGCGGCGGTGGAAGCGGGCGTCGCCGCCGCGGCGCTGGACGACGCCATCTGGTTCGCCCGCGAGAAAGCGCGACCGATCAAGCACAGCACAGCCGACAAGAGCGTCGAGGACCCGTACGTGCGGGAGATAGTGGGCGAGATCGCCGCCCGGGCGCAGGCAGGCCGCGCAGCGGTGCTGTTCGCTGCCGAAACACTGGCGGGCGTGCGCGGCCTGACCGGACCGCAGGCGCGAGCCGCGGGCGCGGAGGCCGCGGTCACCGTGGCGCAGACCGGCGTGATCGCCGTCGAGTCCGCGCTGCGCGCCGCCGAGCTGCTCTTCGACGTCGGAGGAGGCTCGATCACCAACCGCGACCTCGGGTTCGACCGGCACTGGCGCAACGCCCGCACCGTCGCCAACCACAACCCACGGCAGTGGAAAGCCGCAGTGGCCGGTGCGTATCACCTGACCGGTGAGGAGCCGCCGACGACCGGGCTCTTCTAAGCAACCACCCGACGAACCGACCGAAAGGAACCCGATGACCATCGAGGTCAACCGCGCACTCGGCCGCACCGGCGTCCTCGTCACCCCGCTGACGCTCGGCACCATGAACTTCGGCCGTTGGCAGGAGGAAAGCGAGAGCACCAGGATCATCCGGGCCGCCCTGGATGCTGGGATCACCGCCGTCGACACCGCCGACGTCTACGGCCAGGGCAGGTCCGAGGAGATTGTCGGTAAGGCGATCAAGGGCCGCCGCGACGACGTCTTCCTGGCCACCAAGTTCCACGGCCAAATCGGCGATAACCCCCAGCACGCGGGCAACTCCCGGCGCTGGATCCTCCGCGCGGTGGAGGACAGCCTGCACCGACTGAGCACCGACCACATCGACCTCTACCAGGCGCACCGGCCGGATCCGCAGACCGACCTGCTGGAGACGCTGCAGACCCTCAACGACCTGATCAAGCAGGGCAAGATCCGCTACTACGGCACGTCGGTGTTCCCGGCGCAACAGCTCGTCGAGGCGCACTGGCTGGCCGAGAAGCACGGGCTCATCGCCCCGCACACCGAGCAGCTGCCGTACTCCCCGCTCATTCGCAGCGCTGAACGCGAGGTCTTCCCCGTCGTGCGCAAGTACGGCGTCGGCGTGCTCAGCTACGGTCCGCTTGCCGCCGGCTGGCTTTCCGGGAAGTACCGCGTCAGCGGAGAGCAGCCGGAGTCCGCGCGCGCCGACCTCGTCCCCGGCCGGTTCGACATCAGCCTCAAGCGCAACCAGCGCAAGCTGGCCGCCGCCGACGCGCTGGCCCGGCTGGCGGAGGACAACGGCCTGGCACTGGTCGAGCTGGCCGTTTCGTTCGCGCTCAACCACCCGGCGGTCAGCAGCGTGATCATCGGCCCTCGCACGCTGGAGCACCTGGAGGCGTACCTCAAAGCCGCCACCGTCGAACTCGGTACGGACGTCCTCGACCGCATCGACGACATCGTCGACCCCGGCACGCACTTCGTTGAGCGGGACACCGGCCACGACACCCCGTCGCTGCAGCCGGCTGCGCTCCGCCGCGACCGCACGAGCAACCGTTGACCGGTAACAGGAAGGGAATCCAACCATGAGCTACGGCGTTTTCGAGAAGACCTACGCGGCGGCAGAAGGCCGCTACGACAAGATCGAGTACCGGCGCGCCGGCCACTCCGGTCTTGACCTGCCCGCGTTCTCCTTCGGCCTGTGGCAGAAGTTCGGCACCGACCACACTTACGAGACCCAGCGCGAAATCGTGCTGCACGCCTTCGACCTGGGCATCACGCACTTCGACAACGCCGACCGGTACGGCCCACCGCACCGCGCCGCGCAGCAACTCTTCGGGAGGGTGTTGGGCAAGGACCTGGCCCCGTACCGGGACGAGCTGATCCTGTCCACGAAGGCCGGCAACCCGATCGGCCCCAGTCCTTACCAGAAGGGCGGCTCGCGCAAGTCGCTGCTGGCCTCGCTGGACCACAGCCTGCGCGATCTGGGCACCGACTACGTCGACATCTTCTACAGCCACCGCTTGGACCCGACCACGCCGCTGGAGGAGACCGTCGGTGCGCTCGTCAGCGCGGTGCAGCAAGGGAAGGCGCTCTACGCCGGCATCTCCAACTACCCGCCCGAGCGGGCGCACGAAGCGGCCGACCTGCTGCGCCGGTCGGGAGTTCCGCTGCTGGTCCACCAGCCCCGGTACTCGATCTTCGACCGCAGCCCGGAGAACAACGGTCTGCTCAAGCTGGCCGCCGAGGACGGGTTCGGACTGGTCGTCTACTCGCCGTTGGCGCAGGGACTGCTGACGGACAAGTACCTCGAGGGCATCCCGGCGGGTGCGCGCGCCGCGAACAGCACGTTCCTCTCACCTGAGGTCATCGACGACACCTATCGGCAGCGGGCCAACGCCCTCAACCAGATCGCCGAGCAGCGCGGCCAGTCCCTGGCGCAGCTGGCGCTGCAGTGGGTGCTGCGGCAGCCGCAGGTGACCTCGGCGCTCATCGGAGCCAGCTCGGTGCGGCAGCTGGACCACAACGTCAAGGCGCTCGAATTCCCGCCGCTGACGGAGGAAGAGCTGGCCCTGATCGACGAGCACGGTGTGCACGGTACCGGGCTGAGGCTCTGAGATGACCGACCTCGTTGGGACGATCGGAGCCGGTGTCGAGGACGGCCGCCCCTTCCGCCTGGGCTTCCTCCTGCATCTCGACGGTGATCAGCCGCCGGCAAGGGCGTACCGGGAAGCGATCGAGCTGTTCGCGGTCGCGGAGGAACTGGGCTACGACTCGGGATGGGTCATCCAGCGGCACCTCCGGCAGGGCAACGAGCACGTATCCGCGCCGCTGATCTTGCTCGCCGCGATCGCCGAACACACCAGCCGGATCGCGCTGGGCACCGGCGTACTGGTGCTCCCGCTGGAGGATCCGCTCAAGGTCGCCGAAGACGCGGCGACGCTCGATGAGCTCAGCGGTGGCCGTCTCGAGCTGGGTGTCGGGTCGGGGCCCTTCCCGGGTGCTTGGGAGGCGTTCGGGAAGGACTTGGCCGACAGGCACCGGCTCTTCGACGAATCTGTGGCGCGCCTGCACGAAGTCCTGGAGGGCGCGGCGCTCAACAGCCTCGGTGAGGCGCTCCACCCGCCCGCGGCCGGCGTGCGGCGACGGTTGTGGCAGGCCACCACCAGCGACCCGCAACGGGCCGCTGACGGGGCGGCCGCCGCCGCACTCGCCGGCGACGGGCTGCAGCTCTCCCGCGCGACCGGCTAGCGCGGCACGACCGTTCGCGAAGCGCAGCACCAGCAGGCGCGGTGGATCGCGGACTACCGCGCGGCCTGGCGTGAGCCCGACCGGCAGGCCCGGGTGCAGGTCTCCCGAGCCGTCTACCCGCACCCGGACCGCGAACCGGCGGTGCGGCTGGTCACGCCCGGCGTTCGCCGTTGGCAGAGTTGGCTTTCCACTCGGCGTGACGTCGCCGGCCTCGACGTCGAGGAGTACTTGGCGGCCGACCGCGCGCTGCTTGGTCCGCCGGAGGCACTGGCCGCCGAACTGGCCGTCGATCCCGCGTTGCGCCAAATCACCGACCTGCTGGTGAGTTTCGTCCCCGGCGTGCCCAATTTCGACGAACACGTCCGCCTGCTCACCGCAAGCGCGCAGGAACTCGCACCCCTGCTCGGCTGGCGACCTGCACCGCTGTCCTCGGCGCAACCGGCCGACCGCCCTCTCGGGGGGACCGGCCACCGCACCGGGAGATCAGACCGAGCCACCACGTCGAGAGGGACACCATGAAGGGATTCCACCTCAACCTGTCGGTGATGACACCCGGCCACTTCCGCCACGCCTGGCGGTTGCCGCACGCAGACCCGATGTCCTATCTGGACGTTGACTACTTCCAGCGGCTGGCGCGGATCGCCGAGGACGCGAAGATCGACGCGGTCTTCCTGGGGGACGCCCCGGCGTTGCACGATGAGATCGAGGAGGCACCAGGCACGGGGCTCGACCCGTTGGTGCTCCTGGGAAATCTGGCGGCGATCACCACGAACCTCGGCATCGTCATCACCAACTCCACGACCTACAACTCGCCGTACGACCTGGCCCGCCGGTTCCAGGACCTCGATCACGTCACCAAGGGGCGAGTGGCGGTCAACGTGGTCACCACCGGAACGCCCGCCGCGGCCGCGAATTTCGGCCTGACCGAGCACCCCGACAAGCGGACCCGTTACCGCCGGGCGCACGAGTTCCTCGAAGTCGTGACCCGGCTATGGGACGGCTGGGAACCTGACGCGGTCATCGCGGACAAGGACAGCGGCCGGTACGCCGACTCCTCGCGCATCCACCGGATCGACCACGAGGGCGAGTTCTTCTCCGTGGCCGGGCCTCTTCCGGTCAAGGCGGGCCCGCAGGGCAGGCCAGTCGTCGTCCAGGCAGGCGGTTCCGAAGGTGGGCTCGCACTGGCCGGCCGCTTCGCCGACGTCGTGTTCACCGTGGCGCAAACCCGTGCGAAGGCGGTCGCTTTCCGCGACGACATCCGCCAGCGCGCGGCGGCGGCCGGTCGGCACCCCGACGACGTGAAGACCTCCCTCGGAGTGGTGGTTCTCGTCGCGGCAACCGAGCAGGAAGCCCGACGCCGGGAACAGGAGCTCTACGCGACCCTGCCGATCGAGCGGCTAACCGCTGCGCTACTCCGGAACCTCGGCCTGCCGCACGACGAATTCGGTCCGGACGACCCGATCACCGCCGACGATCTCCCCGGCACCGTACCGGGCGGGTCCTTCTCCGCAGGCTTCAGCTCGTCCACCCGGGCGTTGATCGCCGAGGGGCCCCGCACTCCCCGCGAGCTCATCCACCGAGGTGCCGGCGGTGCGGGACATCGGCTGCTGGTGGGCTCCGCGCGGCAGGTCGCCGACGACCTGCAGTCGTGGTTCGAGGCGGGCGCGGCGGATGGCTTCACGGTCATGCCGGCGGAAACCGTCGTCGACCTGGAGAACTTCGCCAACCTGGTGGTCCCGATTCTGCAGGAGCGCGGGCTGTTCCAGGAGGACTACGGCCACCGCACCCTCCGCGGTCGTCTCGGGCTGCCGTTGCCGAGCGGACCGCAGCCGACAGCGGTCAAGGCCCTGACGTGATGTCCGCGCTGCGCATCGCTTTCCCAGCAAAACCCCATGCAATTCGCACAACCGCCCACCGATCAGAACAGGGGACTCAGCCATGAGCCTCGAACTCCTCTGGTACATCCCGAACCAGGTCCAGCCCGGCCACCGCGGCGACGACGTCGTCGACGACCACAACAGCCTGGCTACCCTCACCAGCCACGCCAAAGCCCTCGAAGAACACGGCTGGGGCGGCGCGCTCATCGGCGCCGGCTGGGGCAGACCCGACACCTTCACCGTCGCCACCGCACTGGCCGCGCAGACCACGACGTTCCAGCCGCTGATCGCGATCCGGCCCGGTTACTGGAATCCGGCCAACTTCGCCTCCGCCGCCGCGACCCTGGACCACCTCACCCGCGGACGGGTGCTGGTGAACATCGTGTCGGGCAAAGACGACCTGGCTGCCTACGGCGACAGCGAAGGCGACCAGGCCCACCGCTACGCCCGCACCCGGGAGTTCCTCCAGATCGTGCGCAAGCTGTGGACCGAGGAGAACGTAACCTACCGCGGCGAGCACTTCAGCGTCACCGCCTCCACAGTGCTGCCTCGACCAGTCGTCCAGGGCGAACGCAAGCACCCCCGGCTCTACTTCGGCGGGGCCTCCTCGGCCGCGGCGGAAGTGGCTGCCACCGAAGCGGATGTCCAGCTCTTCTGGGGAGAGCCGCTCGACGGCATCGGCGAGCGGATCGACCGACTCAACCAGCTCAGCGAGAAACTGGGACGCGAACACGCTCCGCTTGAGTTCGGATTGCGGGTCACCACACTGGTGCGGGACACCACCGAGCAGGCGTGGGCCGACGCCGAGGCGAAGGTCGAGGAGATGGCGCAGGGCAAGGGAATCGGACCCCGCGATCCCAACCGGCGAACCGCCACGGGTCAGCAACGGCTGCTCGACCTGGCAGCGCGGGGCGAGGTGCTCGACGACAACCTCTACACCGCGCCCGGCAAGTTCGGCGGTGGAGGTGCGGGCACAACCTGGCTGGTCGGCTCGGCCGAAGACGTGGCGAGATCGCTGCGGAAATACCAGAACCTGGGCATCACCCACTTCGTGCTCTCCGACACCCCTTACCTGCCGGAGATCAAGCGCCAGGGCAACCAGCTCCTACCGCTGCTGCGCGGATGACCGGCGAAATTCAAGGCCCGCGCGGTCGGTCTCTCGCAGCGGCGCCGCGAAGACGCACTGGCCGACGATGACACCCGCTGGGCAAGCCGCTGCCGTTCCCCGGCCCCACCCGGATCGGCAGCGACGGCAACGTGCACTTCACCGAGGACACCTGGCCTTCGCTGGCAACAAGGTGCGCCAGTACAACCCGGCGACTGGCAAATTGCGTGAGTTCGAGACCGCGACGCCGTCCTCCGCGGTCCTGCGATGTAAACAACTCGCAGGACGGCTACATCTACCTCGGCGCGTTCACGGGCGACCGTGTGGGCCAGCTGAACCTGGACGACCTCTGACAGTGCGGTCCTGCGCCGCCTGTGGGGTGCGGGTGGCGCAGGACCGTGCTCGTGCCTGGCTTCGGCGGGGCTGTCGACCAGCCCCCTAAACCTCGACACCGTCCTCGACGGCTTTATCGCCGGCCGAGCCGGGCCGTTGTTATCCGGTGGGTCTCCGGTCCGGTCAGAGCTGCGATTGAGGCCAGCACTGCGATTCCGACGCAGATCCACACCGACGGCTGCCAGCTGCTCGCTCCAGCGCTGATCGCCTGGGCCAGCGTCGGCGCGAATCCGGCCCCGAGCAGGCCGAGCATCAGTCCGACGGCCATCCCTGTGTAGCGAACCCGCGCCGGGAACTGCTCCGGGTAGTACGCGGCACCGACCGAGACGGGCATGATGTAGAAGACACTCATCCCCGTGAGTCCTGCGATGAACACGAGCGTGATGTTTCCGGCGTCGATCGCGCTGAACAACACAAACAGGGACAGGCTGGAGCCGAGTGCGCCGAGTACGAACACCGGCTTGCGACCGATGTGGTCCGAAAGCCGGCCGACAACCGGGGCCATCGCCGCCGCTCCCAGGTTGCCCAGCGCCACCACGGTCAACATCACCGGCCGGGAGAGGCCTGCGGCCCCAGTCGCGTAGGCGAGCGCGAAGATGTTGAAGATCGTTCCAACGACGTTGATCCCGCTGCACAGCGCCACTCGTAGGGTGGTTGCCCAGTGCTCGCGCAGCAGCGTCGCGATCGGCAGCGAGGCGTGCTCGTCGCGGTGCTGCATTTCGGTGAACACCACCGGTTCCTCGAGTTTGCGCCGGAGCAAGTAGGCGACGAGCGTCAAGATTCCGCTGAGCAGGAACGGCAGCCGCCAGCCCCAGCTCAGCAATTGCTCCTCTGGTAATGCCGCGATCGGCAGGAAGGCGAGGCTGCCCAGCGCGATCCCGAGTTGCATCCCGCTCATGGAGAAGCTGGTGTAGAACGCCCGCCGGTTGTCGGGGGCGTGTTCCACGGTCAACGAGCTCGACCCCGGCGACTCCCCGCCCGCAGACAGGCCCTGCAGGAGTCGAAGCAGAACAAGCAGGATCGGGGCCGCGGCGCCGATGGTGTTATAGGAGGGCAGCAATCCGATCGCGAATGTGGCGACACCCATCAACCCGATCGTGAGAACCAGGGCCCACCGGCGTCCCAGCTTGTCTCCCAGGTGGCCCCACAGCACGGCACCGAACGGCCGGGCCACGTAGGCGACGCCGAACGAGGCGATCGACAGCAGGAGGCCGGTCGCCCCGGCGCCTGGGAAGAAGATCTTGTTGAAGACCAGGGCGGCGGCCGACCCGTAGATGAGGAAGTCGTAGTACTCCAGCGCGCTTCCGAAGAATCCAGAGACGGCTGCGCGGCGTGCTTTCCGTGGCGTCTGCGCTGCGGGGGCATGGGGAACGGCGGTGGGCATCTGTCAGCTCCTGTGGTGCGTGCTGTGTCGGGGATCAGAGCGTGATCGGGTTCAGCCGGATGGTTCGGGGACCGGCGGTGGAGTCGAAGGTGACCGCGTAGAGCCCGTCAGGGCCGCCGTTGTAAACGATCTCGATTCCCAGTTCCGCTGGTTTGACGACGTCGCCGAGCCAGGCCCGCAGGTCGGGCTCGGTGCCGCCGATCTCGATGGAAATGACTCCGGTGCCCCGAACGTCACCGGTGCCTGGCTGGGGCGGGAGCAGGCTGGAGTGGTTCGCCAGGTCGGGTACGTAGTAGATGTTGGGCTTGCCCAGCCGCCAGGAATTCCAGAAGTCCGGCGCGTGCACCGACGGGGCGCTGCCCTGCGCGGGCACCATCCGGACCTTTCCGCCGGCGATGTTCTCGGATGGCGCGATTCCACGGTGCCGGGCGAACTCGGCTATCTCGTCGAGGTTGTCGCTGCGCAGGCACAGTCCGGCGAAGCAGTCCCCATTCGCGCTCTGGCGTTCCAGTTCCAGCGCCATTGGGGCCCGTTCGGTGATCATCCGGTGGTCGACGATGCTCTCGACCTCGATGTAGACGTAATCGCCCAGCGACAGCAGCTTCTGCCCTAGGCCAAGGCCTGGGAAGTAGCCGCCGTCGGCGCTGCCGAGCCCCGTCGCCCGGCTCAGGCCGATGGTGGTCCGGTAGAGGTTGTCCGACCAGATGGCGATGTGGTCGAGGCTGATCAATGGACGTTCCTATCTGTCCCGTCCGGAGTGACCCGGGCAGGGACGAAGGCGGGGGAGTCAGGGAGGAGGCTGGCCGGTGCTGGTGACGTTGTCGGCAGGACCGCCGTCATGCCGGGGTTTCCAGCGGTGTGTCTGGCGCGTGATGGGCACGCCGAGCGTCCGCTTCGAAGGCCGCCCCTCGGAGTCGTAAGCCATAGCACCGCTTGTGGTGTGACCACGGGTGGTGCTTGTAGCAGTGTTGCCGGGTGAGGCTCGTCAGGAGGCCACTGTGGACGGATTCGGGACGGCCCGGCCGTATTGCCAGGGATAGGTCTCGGTCAGCCTGCGCGGGTCCAGCCGGGCCATGGCCCGTAATGGCCAGGACGAGTCGCGCAGCGCCTCCCGGGCGAGTAGGACGGCGTCGGCGGCACCGTCACTGAGGACCGTCTCGGCCTGCTCCGGGTCGGTGATCAGCCCGACTGCGGAGACCCGCAGCCCGGGTACTGCGGAGCGCACCCGGTGTGCGAACGGCACTTGGTAGCCGGGTCCAACCGGGATCTGCTGATCCGGGTCCAGCCCGCCGGTGGTGACGTCGAGCAGATCGACCCCACGTTCGGCCAGCCGGGGGGCGAGTTCGACGGTTTCCTCCGGGGTCCAGCCGCCGTTCACCCAGTCGGTGGCCGAGATCCGCAAAAGCAGTGGCCGGTCGTCCGGCCAGGCCGCGCGGACCGCGTCGACCACCTGCAGCAGCAGGCGAATCCGGTTTTCGAACGAGCCACCGTAGGCGTCGGTGCGGTGGTTGGCCCGCGGTGAGAGGAACTGGTGCAGCAAGTAACCGTGCCCGGCGTGGATCTCGACGACGTCGAAACCGCCGTGCACCGCCCGCTCGGTGGCTGCGGCGAAGTCCGCGACGATCCGCTCCAGGTCGGCGGGCGACGCCGCAGCCGGTGTCGCATAGCCGCGGTAGGCCGACGCGGACGGGGCGAGTGCGGTCCAGCCACCCTCCTCCGGCGGTACCGAACCCCGGCCCTGGCCGGGCAGGCGGGTCGAGGCCTTGCGCCCGGCATGCCCGAGCTGCACCCCGATCGCGGTGCCGTGGGCGTGGGCGAAGCCGGTGATCCGCTGCCAGGCTGCGACCTGCTCGTCCGACCACAGCCCGACGTCGGCCAGGCTGATCCGGGCCTGCGGTGAGACGGCCGTCGACTCGGTCAGCACCAGCCCGAACCCACCGGTGATCCGGGCGCCGAGGTGCACCAGATGCCAGTCGGTGGGGACACCGTCGGCGCCAGCGCTGTACTGGCACATCGGCGAGAGCCAGGCCCGGTTCGGCAGATCCAGATCGCGCAGCCGCAGCGGGCTGAACAGCGCGGTCATGGCGTCACCCCCAGGAAGGCATGGGCGTTCGCGGTCAGCGTCGCGGTGTCCAGCCCGCCGGCGGTGGCGAATCCGAGCGGGTCCCGCTGGGCCATGTCGAACGGGTGGTCACTGCCGCAGACGACCGCCTGCTTCCCGACCCGCTCGGTGAGCAAGTTGAGCATCGCCGGGTCGTGGGTGACGGTGTCGAACCACAGGTCCCGCACCGCCTCGCCGGGCGGGCGGGTCGAGTTGCGGCGGACGTCGGGCCGGGTGCGCCAACCGTGGTCCCAGCGGCCCAGCAGGCCCGGGGTGCAACCGCCGCCGTGCACGAAACAGATCCGCAGCCCCGGCAGCGCGTCATGCACCCCGCCGAGCAGCAGCGCCGCCACCGCGGTCGCCGTCTCCACCGGGTTGCCGATCAGATTGGCCAGGTAGTGGTCGCGCCACTCGGGCCGGGGCAGTTGCATCGGGTGCACCAGCACCGAGAGCCCGAGCCGGGCGCAGTTGGTGAGCACGTGCCGAAGCGTTCCGCGGTCCAGTGACTCGTCACCCGACAGCGGCGGGATCGCCACCCCGGCGATCCCGGGCGTCGACGCCAGCCGTTCCAGCCGGGCGGTGGCCGCTGCGTCGTCGTCCAGCGGGACCAGGCCGAGCCCCACCAGCGCGCCGCCGGAGTCCGCGACGACCACGCCGAGCGCCTCGTTGAACGCGTCGACGTAGTCCAGGGCCGAACCGCCTACCGGGAACGCGAACGGTGGCGCCGAGAGCACCCGCACCGCGATCCCGGCCTCGGCCATGTCGGCCCGGATCGCTGGGACGGCACTCATCGCTTCGGTGGCGACCGACAGTGGTATCTCGCCCAGATAGAGCTGCCCGTCCCTGTCCCGCAGCGGCCCGTACGGCGCGCCCGGCGGCAGCCCGAACAGGTTCGCAGGCAACCAGTGGGCGTGCACGTCGACCGGACCCGCGTTCGGCGTGGGTGTCATCGCCGGTCCAGCGGGAGTGGGGCGTTAGCGCTGTCCAGGTGCTCGACGGTGGTGAATACCAGGTCGGTGTCGCCGATGTTCTCAATGTCGTGCAGCAGGTACTGGTCCGGTGCGAAGGTGAAGTGCTTGGTCTCCCCCGCGTCGTAGGAGACCTCGCGGGTAGTGCCGTCGCTGGTGTGCTGGCGGCTGTGTCCAGCGTTGACGGCGGTCCAGAAGTAGTCCAGCACGTGCCGGTGGGCGTGCCAGCGCTCGCCGGGCGCGAGGCGGATCTCCCAGACCCGCACGCGGTCGTTCGCACTGAGCAGCCGCGAACCGACCTCGCCGTCGTAGGAGTGCGTCTCGAACTCGGCGCGCAGCTCAGGGCTCCAGCCCTCGAAGTCGGTGCCGATCAGCTCGCCGGCCAGCGGCAGGTCGGACAGGAATCCGGTATCGGTCATTTTCAGGGTCCTTCCAGGGGCGGTATTCGGATGACGGGGAGCTCAGCGGCCGGGGCCGTAGAGGCCGAACCGCAGGCTCGGGTCGCCGGGGTTCCAGGTGTTGTGGAACTGGGAGCGCTCGCCCATCTCCTTCACCCGCTCCTGCAGGTGTGAGCCGAGTTCGAGCTGGGCGGGTTCCCACTTGCGCAGCGCGGCGGCGATGTCGCCGTCGGAATCGGTCAGCGCGTCGGCCAGTGCCCAGGCATCGGCGGCGGCCTTCGCGGTGCCAGCCGCAGCGTGCGGGCGGGCGGCCGACGCGGCGTCGCCGAGCAGGGCGATCCGGCCGTCGGCCATCTTCGCCGACCGGACGTCGGAGACAACTTGGATGTAGGGCTGCTCGGTGGCGGTGACGACCTCGGCCGCGGCCGGAGCCAGCAGCTGCGCTGCTGTCGCGCGCATCTCGTCGACGTAGCGGTCCTGGACCTGGCCCGGGTGCAGCGACACGGTGCCGGTGAAGCCGCGTTTGTCAATCAGCATTTCGTCCAGCGCGCAGCCGACCGGGACGTTGCGGTACCAGACGTAGTTCATCAGCCGGTCCCGCGGCCCGGTCCCGGTCTCGCCGGGGATCGGATAGAGCGTGATGTGCGAGTGCGGGACGACGCTGTAGGAGATCGCGTTGCCCAGCAACGAGCGGACCTCGGCGGGCAACTGGTGCTCGGGCACGGTGCCCCGCCAGCCGACGTAGCCGGAGTACTCCATCTCGGAGGAGGGGTCGAGCAGCCGGCGGCCGATCGAGGTGATCCCGTCGGCGAACACCACTAGCTCGGCCTGCGCCTGCCGGCCGCTGACGAACCTCACGGTCGCGCTGTCGGCGTCCTGGGAGACGCCGCAGGCGAACTCGCCGAGGTGGTAGTGGTCGGTGCCGAAATCGGCCAGCAGCGCGCGGTAGAAGGTGCCCCAGGAGGTGTAGGTCCAGCGGCGCCGGTCGCGGTGCACGATCTCGTTGCCAGGCCCCAGATACTGGACGTACTCGGTGAAGGTGGACAGCGTCGCGGGGTTCTGGTCGCTGCGTTCGGCGAACCAGCGAACGGTGTCGGGTTGCAACACGATGCCGCCGCCACGGCCGTCCAGGGGGGTCGGGGTGCGCTCGAATACGTCGACCTCGAAACCGAGGTCGCGCAGTAGCAGCGCGGTGGTGAGCCCGCCGATGGAGCCGCCGATCACGGCAGCGCGGGCATGGGTGTAGAGGGACATCAAAGACTCTCCTCGGAACGGGCCGCGGTGCCCGGCACAGGGTCCGGTACGGGGGCCGGGTTGGACGGTAGGGGCATGCCACGGGTCTCGGGAGCGAACAGCAGCCCGAGCGCGCCGAGCAGGCCGACCGCGACCACACACGTGGTGGCCAAGCCGAGGTCGCCGCCGAACCAGGAGGCGGCGATCACTCCGGCGATCAGCGGGCCGGCTGCGGTGAAGTAGCGGCCGATGCCGTTGTAGAGCGCTATGCCGGTGGCCCGGACCGACGGTGGGAACAGCTCCGGGCCGTAGACCAAGATCCCGGACAGCGCGCCGTAGAGGCCGAACCCGGCCACCGGCACGACCAGCAGGAACGTTTCCCATCCGGGTTCGAACGGGAAGAGGAATCCGACGCTGACGGCGGAGATCGCGAAGCTGGTGAGAAACGCCCCGCGGCGGCCGATCTTGTCGGCGAGGAAGCCCCAGGTGGCGTAGCCGAACACGCCACCGGCGTTGAACAGCATCGAGGCGATCGCGACGCGGGAGTTCGCCACATCCGGGGACAGCGCGGCCGCCGCGGCGGCCTGCCGGATCACCTGCGGGTACCAGGTCGAGACGCTCCAGAACGCGACCAGCGAGCCGGTGGCCAGTGCGGTGCCGACCAGAGTGGGGCGCAGCAGCGGCGGGGTGAGCAGCCGGACCAGTACGAACCGGTCCTGCTCGGTGCACTCTCCGCTGGCCCGGCGGGCGCGGCGGGCGGCGATCATGCCGCGGATCTCCGGGGGCTCCGGGACGTGTTTGCGGATGAAGTACACCAGCAGTGCCGGCAGGACGGCGATGCCCATCATCAACCGCCAGCCGTAACCACCGAGGATCGCGTAGGACAGCGCGGCGATGAAGAAGCCCATCGCGTAGCCGGACATCATCACGCCGCAGGCGCGTGCTCGGTAGCGGTTGCGCCACACCTCGGCGACCAGGGCGGCGCCGACCGGCGCCTCCACCCCGGAGCCGAGCCCGGCGACGAACCGCAGCACGCCCAGCTGCCACCAGGTGTCGGCGAAGGCGGCTAGCGCGGTGAAAACCGCATACGTCACGATCCCGGCGGACAGCACCCGGACCCGGCCGAAGTAGTCGGCGATGATCCCGAACAGGATGCCGCCGGTACCCCAGCCGAACAGGAACAGCGCGACGGTCAGGCCGCCGTAGAGCCCGATGGTGCCGGTGCCGGGCACGATGCCGCTGTGCGGCAGCAACTCGGTCATCGCCGGGCCGAGGATCAGCGCGTACAGGCTGCCCGCGAACCCGTCCAATGCCCAGCCCATCGTGGTGCCGGCCAGCACCAGCCATTGAGTGCCGGTGATGACGGTGCGCCAGGTCCCCGGCGCGAGTTTGGCGGAATTCGACATGTACGGCTCCCTTGCCGGAGGTCGAAGGTGTTTCGAGAGATCAGTTGAGGCGGGCCGGGACGTCGGAGCCGTACCAGTCGACGTCGTCACCAGCGGTACGCGCGACGACGGTCTTGAGCCAGGTGAAGTCGTCGAACGACTCGGTGCCGGCGTCGCGGCCGGTGCCGGACTCCTTGATGCCGCCCCAGGGCAGCGACGGTTCGAGCCGGTGGTGGTCGTTGATCCAGACCATCCCGGCCTGGATCCGGTCGGCCACCCGATGCCCGCGGGCCAGATCGCGAGTCCAGACGCCCGAGCCGAGTCCGAACCGGTTGTCGTTGGCCTTGGCGATCGCATCGGCCTCGTCGTCGAACGGGATGACGACGGCGACCGGGCCGAATATCTCCTCGCGGGCCACCCGCATGTCCATCGTGGCGCCGGTGAGCACGGTGGGGCGGACGAAGAACCCTCCGTCCAGCGGTGCGGGCAACTGCGGGACACCGCCACCGGCAGCGACCCGGGCACCCTCGGCGCGTCCGGCGTCGATCAGGTCAAGCACCTTGTCCCGCTGCACCGCGCTGACCATCGGACCGATCTGGGTGGCTGGGTCCGACGGATCACCGATCCGGATCGCATCGGCCCGACGGGCCAGAGCCGCAACGAACTGGTTGTAACTCGCACGCTGCACCAGGAACCGGGACCCGGCCACGCAGGACTGCCCGGCCGCGACGAAAGCGGCGAAAGCGGCGCCCTCGGCGGCGACGTCGGGATCGATGTCGTCGAACACGATGATCGGGGTCTTGCCGCCGAGCTCGGCGGTCACCCTGGCGAACCGGTGCGCCGTGGCGACAGCGGCCGCCCGCCCGGCTTCGGTCCCGCCGGTCAGCGTGATCTTGGCGATGTCCAGGTGCCCGGTCAGCCGCTCACCGACCTCCCGGCCTCCGGTCACCACGTTCACCACACCGTCCGGGATCCCGGCCTTCGCCAGCAGCTCGACCATCGCCAGAGTGGACAGCGGGGTGGTCTCAGACGGCTTCACCACGACGGTGTTGCCGGTGGCCAGCGCCGCGGACAAGCTGCGGGCCAGGATCAGCAGCGGGTGGTTGAACGGGGTGATGATCCCGCAGACGCCGAGCGGGGCCCGGCGCTGGTAAGTCAGGTACGGGCCGTCCGAGGGCAGCACCGCATCCCGTTGGGCGGCGAGCAGGCCGGCGTTGTAGCGAAACCACTCCGGCACCCGCGACAGTTGCGCGCGGGTCTCGGTGACCGGGCGTCCGTTGTTGCGGGTCTCGATCCTGTAGAGATCCTCGGCGGCTTCCTCGACGACGTCCGCCGCACGCAGCAACAGCCGGCCGCGCTCAGTGCGGGTGAGCGCGGGCCACGGGCCGTCAAGAAACGCCGCACGGGCGCGGGACACCGCCGCGTCGACATCGAGGAGGGAGCTGTCGGTGACGATCCGGATGACGGCCCCGGTGGCGGGGTCGATCACCGGGCGGTCGAAGCCCCTGAAGGGCTGCGGGTGGGCAGGGGACGAAGCAGTCGTCGTCGACATTCCGGCCCTTTCTTTAGCGATCCGGCGGAGGGGTGTCTTGGGAGTCTTGCTCACACTGGCAGCCGATCGCTATGTCAATGGGAACATAAATAGACAGAATAAATGTCTTATGAGACACTCATTCTCATGGAGGATGAGCATGAGCTGCGCGCCTGGTTGACTGCGATCGGCACATTGACCTCGGCGGTGAACTCTGGCCGTGGGCTGAGTGACGTCCTCGACCTCGTCGCCTCAACCGCTCGCCAGCTACTCGGGCTGGACTTCTGCGGCGTGCTAGTACCCGACGCCGAGGAACGCAATCTGGTGATCGCCGGGTCGAGCGGGCTGTCGGCAACCTATGTGGCCCGGATCAACTCCGATCAGCCGGTCCGGCTCGAAACCGACGCCCGCACTGGCGCGCCGTCCAGTCGTGCCTACCGCTCAGGCCGTCCCGCCGCGGTCAGCGACATCTCCCGCGAGCCGGGATTCATCTGGGGCGGTGTCGCGCACGACCAGGACTACCGTTCGATGCTGTCGGTTCCGCTTGTTACCGCCTCCGGCGTGATCGGTACCCTGAACAGCTACCGCTCGGAGGTGCACGAGTTCGACGCCGAGGAGACCAGCCGCCTGCAACTGCTGGCCGAGCACGCCGCGATCGCGATTACCTCGGCGCGGCTGGTCGAGGACTTGCGCGAGCAGCACGAGCTGGTGACTCGCTCGGAGCAGATCCACGAGCGGCTGTTGCGGGTGGCGGTCCGCTCCGGGGGTATGCCCGGAATCGCCGCAGCCCTGCACGACCTGCTCCGCACCGCGGTGCTGCTGCAGGACGCGCGCGGCGAGGTACTGGCTGCGGCCGGTCCGGCGACCGAGCCGCCGGTCGCCGGCTGGCCAACGGTTGCCCCACTACCGGGAACCGAGCTGGTCCGTGAGCAAGACGGCCACGTCGTCGCCGATGTCGTGCTATCCGGCGAGGTCCCGGCCAGGGTGTGGCTGCCCGCCTACGCAGGTCATCTATCCACTGTGGATCGGCGCGCGCTGGAGCACGCCTCGGTGGTGCTGTCGCTGGAGCTGCTACGCCGGCGCACCGCACTGGAAGTCGAGCAGAACCTGCGCGGGGAACTGCTGGCCGAGCTTCTCGGCGGCGCCGATCCGCGTGCGAGCGCGCTGAGCCACCGGGCCCGGCTACTCGGCCACGACCTGGCGCGTTCGCACTTCGCACTGGTCGCGCAGATCAACACCACCGGCCAAACCAGCGCGGACCAGGCCCGCCGGCGCGCCACCGAGGAGGCAAACCGGCTGGCGTCCACCATCAATCCACGTCCCCTGGTGGCCCAGCACCGAGACGTCATCGTGGCGCTGTGGCCGGTCTCGGCATCCGGGCCAGCAGTCGGCCCGGATGCCGCCGAAGCGCTGCGTCGAGCACTCTGTGCAACCGTCGGTGTCACCTCGGCGACGGTCGCGGTCTCCGAACCCACCGACCACCAGTTCGCCGAGGCCTGCCGCACCGCCCGAGGCGCACTCACCGTCGCCGAACGCGACGAGCGCATCGGCGGCGTCGTCACCCTGGATGGGCTCGGCGTGGCCGGACTGCTGCTCCAACTCGACGACCCGGCGCCTTTGCGGGGCTACGCCGACCGCACCCTCGGCCCGTTGGTCCGGCATGACGAACAGCACGGCACCTCGCTGGTGGCGACCTTGCGCGCGCACTTGGCCCACCGGCTGGACCGACAGGCGACCGCGCAAGCGCTCATCCTGCACCCCAACACGATCAGCCAGCGGCTGCGCCGGATCGAGACGCTGACCGGGCTGGACCTGCGCGACCCGACGGCGGCCCTGGAGGCCCGTTCGGCCCTGATGGTGCTGGATGTGGAGCACGGCTTGTCTCGACGGGACCCGTGGGCTGATTGATGCGGCGTCCAATACGCGATGCCCCGCGACAAGGCTTAACTCAGAGGCCCGATTTCCCTTGAAATCGCGGAAGTTGTCCACAACCTTCGGCGTGTCGGGGAACGGCGCACCGGAAAATTGCGCCCAGAATCGGCGCTCCGGCGACGCCTGCAGGGCCGTCAGCCGCAGGGACGGGACGGGCACATGCCGTAAAGGACCGTCAGCGAGGCGTTGATTACCCGCCGCGGCCTGACATGTCTGGAGCTCTCACGGCTATTTCCTGCGCCGTTGCGTGATCCAGGTCGCGATCTGGGCACGGGAGGCGAAGCTGAGCTTGGCAAGGATGTGCTGGACATGGGATTCCGCCGTGCGTTGAGAGATAACGAGCATCTTCGCGATGTCCTTATTGGACAGACCCTGGGAGACCAACGTGGCTACCTCCGACTCGCGGGGTGTGAGAAGATCGAAAGATGATCGGGCCGAGTCGGGTGCAGGCTGTGCCTGGGGCTCTTCCGCCAAGGCGAATTGAATCGCCGTATCACGCCGCAGGCTTGCGCCCTGGGTGTAGGCAGCCGCGAAGGTATCGGCCAATGTCTGTCGCAGGCGTGTCTCGCACTCCTGGTGGCGGGTGAACAGACCGGGTAGCGAGTTGATGGGGATGCCCATCTCATTAAAGCGTGTGACGGCGGCGCCAAGCAGGGCAGCAGCGCGGCGCGGATCGTTCCAGGACGTGATCCATGCCATGGCATCGATCGAGATGGCTATGCCAAAGTGGTCGTCGATCGAATGTTTCAGCCGCAGGCTTTCCTGTTCCATCTTGAGGTCCCCGTGGATGTCCCCTGTGTGCAGGACGGCTAACCAGCTCAGACACTTGGCACGGATCAGGATTTCATCCGGGGGATCGAGCGCTAAGCATTCGTGATAGCGGGTCGGCGCACGTTCGACATCGCCGGCAAAGGTATGCACAAGCGCAAGCAGAAACAGTGTGTAGACCTGTTCTCTGGAATTTCCTGCGGTCTCGAAAGCTGCCAGTGCCTTTTCGAAATCGCTGGCTGCGTGGGACAGCTCATCGGCGAACAAAGCCCGGAAACCGGAGGCCTGGCGGATGAACGCCTCAGCCGTCTCACCGAACTGGCGGGCCAGTGCACGACCGTCATCTAGTAACGAGGCCGCAATGGTGAGGTCGCCTTGCAAGGTGGACAGCCACACAGCGGTGTTGATGGCTAGGATTGTGGCGTGGGTGCCCGTTGGCGTTTGCGTGCGGAGACGTGTGATCCAATGGCGTCCTTCACGGACCAGCCCTCGTGTCATCCAGTGGTGACGCAAGCCAGCCGCAATGCGCAGACCGACAACTGCCTCGCCAGGCTCGGTCGCGCAGAACTCCAACGCCGCTTGCAGGTTGGCATGTTCACGGCGCAGTCGAGTGAACCAGTCGCTCTCGCTTACATCGCCCCACCCTGACTGCGCCTGGTCAACAAAGTCGGCATAGAAGTCGCGGTGGCGACGACGCGTGGTTATCCATTGTCCGGAATCGCGCAACCGCTGCTGCCCGTACTGGCGAATGATCTCCAGCATGCGATAGCGCGTCTTGCCGTCATGCTCCTCGCGGATGAGGATGGACTTATCCACAAGCGAAAAAAGGACGCTGGTGAGCTCGGGCTCGCGGGCGGTAGCCGTGGCGATAGATTCGATGGCGTCGAGTTCGAAACCGCCAGCGAAGACCGCCGCCTGCGCCCAAAGGTCTCGTTCTGCCGGTGTGCACAGCTCGTAACTCCACTCGATGCACTCCCGTAAACTGTGTTGTCGGTCCGCGGCTACCCGATTTCCCATAAGTGGTGGGAAGCGACCGGACAGCTGCTCCAAAACCTCAGTGAGAGACATTCCGCGTAGCTGGACGGCGGCGAGCTCCAGGGCAAGCGGTACGCCCTCGAGTTGCCGGCAGAGCGCGAGCACCTTGCCCATGTTCTCGTCGGTTACCCGGAAGCCAGGCACCACGGCCATGGCACGGTCGAGAAACAAGTTGATCGATGAATCCTCTATCTGCGCGTCGAGAGATTGCAGCTCGTCTGGGACCGGCAGCGGCATCACCGGAAGGATCTGCTCTCCGGTGATGTTCAACGACTGTCGGCTCGTCGCGAGGATGCGCAGGTTCGGGGCGGACTGCAGCACAGAGCCTGCCAGTTCAACGCACGGATCCAGCAGGTGCTCGCAGTTGTCCAACACCAGTAGCGCGTGACGCGGCGCAAGGAACTCCGTCAGAACGCCGATGGCCCCGCGTGGCGACTGCGGGTGCAGCTTCAATGCGCTGGCGACCGTCTCGGGGACGAGAACGGGATCACTGAGCGTCGAAAGGTCGGCAAACCACACCCCGTCGGGGAATGCCCGGCGTAATTCTGTCGCCACGCGCAAGGCCAGCCGTGTTTTGCCAACCCCACCGAAACCGGTCAGTGTCACCAGTCGCGCCCTCGACAGCAACCGCCTGATCTCCGCTCGCTCCACCCGCCGGCCGACAAAACTCGTCAGCTCAGCCGGCAAGTTGCCGACCGAACCGGTCACCGCCCTCGGTGCAGCCACAAACCCAGCATAGAAGCGGCAACGCGCTCTTGCAGGTCACGTGCGCACCAAGGGTCACGCTGATAGACAACATTGCCCGGCATCGCTGTCCGTCTACCGCTAACAGGCTCCTGGCCGTTTCTGCGCTACGGCCTTGCTTCACTCGCGTGTCGACTTGCTCAGACCGGCGGGTGATTTCATTTCCGGTTAATATCGGCTGGCGCACGGGGAGGAGCCCTCCGGCGAACATGCGACGACGGTTCGGATGGGCGGCAAAAGTGTCCGGGCGCTGGGTGCCCGTCAGCGCCGGGTGGGAAAGTTTTCGGGCGTCCCGGAAAGACAACCAATGTCACAGTGGTGGAATCGGCTCGCAGCCCGGGGCTACCGTTCCAGGTAGGTCCAGTAGAGCGGAACGTTGCGACTGGCCACGTCGCAACCCGGTCGATGGTCTACGGCGGCTCCGGCTTCCAGCCGGCAACCGCGGCCGTGAGGTCTGCCATCCGTCTAGCCTTTCGTCTTCGTTGCCCTGTCTGCGATAGCCTGCGCTCGCTGCAAAACAGGCCGATCGACCATTTGTCTGTTGTGGACAGTTACCACTCTGACCTCGTGCCGTTGATCCGAACGAACGCTTCGTGTCCGTCCCGAAACCATTCGCGGACGTGCTCGCGCGCTTGGATCTTGTCTTGCGGTGCTACGGCATCGTCGAGTCCGACGACGATCCGTCGCCGTCGCTGGCGTTGCCCGCGGTGGATTACACCGTCAATGCGGAAGTCGGGTTTCCGATGGTGACCGCTCCGGCTGGGCTAGCCGATCCGGTGAACCCACGTGCTGCCTGCCTGGGACATCGCGTGTGGTTTGTACGCGGCGCTCGGCGTGGCTGCTGCGGCGAGGCGACGAGAACTGACCGGCGAGGGCGACCATTAGCGCCTCGGCTTCTTCAGGAGGAGACAGATGCCGGCACAGGCGGCCGTTATCGAAGGCAAGGGCTTCTCCGCCGATTCCGCCGATGAACTCGACACGGCCTTGGCGCGGGCCCTCGGTCAGCACGGCCCGTCAATCGTGGATGTACGGGTTGATTCGCGCGCCTATGGCGAGGTGTTGGCCGCGATTCGCGGAAAGCGCTGAGCGGTACACGCCATCGCACCGCCACATCCCGACCCGATGTGGCGGTGCCGTCCAATCACCGGAGCAAGCTGTCAGGCGTTCCGCCGGAGGCTGATGCGATACGAGTAATGCTCAGGTACGAAATGGCTGATCGCCAGTTCGACCGGGTCACCGTCGGTGCCGAAATATAGCCGGTCGACCCGCAGACTTGGGCTACCAACCTCAGTGGACAGACTCTTCGCGTCCGTTTCCGAGAAACGGTCAACCGTGATGCTCTGCTGGGCCTCCTTGACTGCGAACGGTAGCCGGCTTTCGAGTAGCCCGATGATCGTGATGGTGCTCACCGAACCGACCTTGTGCGGTTCCTCGACCGAATCCAGGAGTTTGGCCACGCTAGGCGGCAGCGCCACCGTCGTGGTGCAGAACCGTACTCCATCGTGGATCCGGACGAATTGCATCTCGTAGACGACATCCGCAGCCAGGCGAAGCCGTCCCGCGTTGATCGGATCGACCTTCCGCGTCAGCGGCCGGACGACCTCCATGGCGGTGTCCTCGGAGAGCCCCATGAGGTCGTCCACCGAGCCGACCTGGCGGACGTACCCGTCGCCACCGGAGCGCGCGTAGGTACCCCTGCCCCGGATCCTGTAGACGAGGCCTTCGGAAACGAGGTCCTGAAAAGCGCGCCGCACGGTTTGCCGACTCAGCCCATAACGCTGCGAAAGCTCGGCTTCTGTGGGCAGGCGATGACCATCGGAGAACTCGCCCTGGCGGATCTGCATGCGGAGGTTTCGCGAGAGCACCTGGTAGTTCGGCTCGTTGGTCGGCATTCTCACTACCCCCGAGAGTGAAGACTTGAGGACGGTTTGTCGTCAACTATATGCCATTTAGCCGGACAAAATGGCAACCAGGCTTGCAGAGTCGTCCCGAGCGCCCCTGTCCCGGTCCGGAGTCACTGACGGAAGACTAGTCGCGGATGACCTTGGCTACGAGGCACCCCGGTGCGTCCCCGGCTGAGAGTGCCTGTCGGGTACGGGTCGGTCGGGCATCCGGCCTCGGGGTGCGAATGGGTTAGCGGATCGCGAGGGCCACCGGGCGCGGGAATAATTCCCTTGACACTCAACGAAATCCGCCATCTCTACAACGCGCTCGTGCTCACCCCACTCGCCGACATACATCCGGCACGTCCTACGCCGTTGCTACTGGCGACGACAACACCAATACCGCGCCCAACAAGGCCACTACCAGCGACAATCACTCCAAGAACCGTGAACATCACGATCTACAGCTGGAGTACTAGGGAGACGACTCGCGTGGCTTCGCTGCGGTGCACTCGATCACGACTGGCGGCTCCGCGGCGCCAACCGCAGTGGCGTGGTCAATACACGCGTTCGTCACGAAGGTAATCGTGCCGCCGCAGACCATGGGGCACATCGCCGAACTGTTCCGCAAGGTGGGAATCAAGGTGGGAATGGAGTCATGTCACCTGGCCACCGACGGCGGCCAGAAGGTCAACCCGCATCCCGCCGAGGCGTTCCGCCTGTTCATCGAAGGCATGCTCGAGGAGGGCTTCACCCCGGACGAGCTCCGGTCCATGACATCGGAGGCGCCCAAGCGTCTTCTCGCCGGATAATGTCACCCTGCTGACGTCGTTCGGTCGTGCCACACGTCGGCACGGCGTGATGGGAGCCGAAAATATCCCCTTGAGGGCCGGTTTCCCGCGCATTCCTGGGGGCCACCGCGCCCGGGCAATTCGCCCTGCGTACATTCACTGTGAGGACAACATCGATGTCGATGAAAACTGCGCTCCCGCAGCAGGGCGCCCGGGCGATTATTCGCCGCGGGCTCACTACTTCCGCGATTTCCCTGGTGCTCTTGTGGCTGATTTACAGGCTTGACTCGATTTCGCGGCAGATGATCTACATGGTGCTTCCCGCGATCACCACCGAGTTCAATCTGACGCCTACGTCGGCGGGCCTTATGACTCCTTATGACTACGCTCATCACGCTATCGACGGCGGCCATCTGCGTTCCGGTGATGGTGTGGGCCGACAAGGGCGGACACGGCTGGCGGAGAAAATATCGGCACCTTCCGATCGTGATCGGCTACACGCTGTTCACGGTCCTGACCGGCTTCAACGTACTGAACGCGTCGCTAGCCGTGCTCGTCCTCATGCAGGTGCTCTCCCACGCGATCGGTGGTGCGGGCGAGGCTATCGAGGTGGCCTCGGCGGTCCAGCCGCCACAGGTTCGCGTACCGCTACGGGCGGGACCTCGGGGCTCGCGACGGCAACTTCGATTTCGGCGTCGTGGCTGAACTCGGATCCGCAGATGAGATCGATGGCTACCTCGACCACCCCGCACACCTGGAACTGGTGCGGCACCATGTCCTGCACATCGTGGCCGAACGGAAAGCAGTTCAGTTCTCGACCGACGCCCTGCCAGCGGCACCTCCGAACCGGCAAGACTATGGAAGGAAGGCGCGCATGAACGGCCGTGACGATCTCAGAGAAGAGAAGGCCGACGTCCTGATCGTGGGAGCCGGCGCCTCCGGTGCTTTCGCCGCAGTCGAGCTGTCGAAGGCGGGCTTCTCGGTGGTGTGCCTGGAGCAAGGCGACTGGACCCGGCCGACCGAGTTCGCGGGAGCCCGCCCGGAGTGGGAGCTCAAGGCACAGAAGGACTGGCATCCCAACCCAAACACGCGGGCTCGGGCCTCGGACTACCCGATCGACACCAGCGAATCCGATGTCAACCCGCTGATGTTCAACGGCGTCGGCGGGAGCACGATCTTGTACGCAGCACACTGGGTGAGAATGCTGCCGTCGGACTTCCAGACCCGAACCCGTGACGGAGTGGGCGACGACTGGCCGATCAGCTACGAAGACCTTGCTCCCTTCTATGGACGGACCGAGATCGACATGGGCGTCTCGGGTCTCGCGGGCGATCCCGCGTATCCCGACGAGGCGCCCTATCCCAATCCGCCCATGCCGATCAACAAGATCGGCCGGAAGGCGGCGGAAGGCCTGGACAAGTTGGGTTGGCACTGGTGGCCCGCGCCCAACGCGATTTCGGCGAGGAAATATCGCCACATGAATGCCTGCGTCCGCCGGGGGACATGTCTGACAGGCTGTCCGGAAGGTGCGAAGGGCTCTGTGGATGTCACGCACTGGCCTGACGCCATCGATGCGGGCGCGCGCCTGGTCACCGGCGCGAGGGTCAGGGAGGTCACGACCAATGCGAAGGGCCTCGCGACCGGGGCGGTCTATATCGATCGGGACGGCGTAGAGAGGCATCAGGCCGCCGATGTGGTCGTCATGGCTGCCAACGGCATCGGCACCGCGCGCCTGTTGCTCCTCTCGACGTCGCGAGCTCACCCTGACGGGCTCGCGAATTCTTCCGGTCTTGTCGGCCGTCGCCTGATGATGCACCCCTATGCTGCGGCGACGGGTGTCTACGACGAGCCGCTGGAAAGCTGGCTCGGTCCTGCCGGGCACGCGATCCAGACCTTCGAGTTCTACGAAACTGATGCCAGTCGTGGCTTTGCGCGCGGAGGTAAGTGGCAGGTCATGCCCAGCGGCGGTCCCCTGGGGCTGCGCGCCGGTTACAGCGACAGTCCGGTCGAGGAGGTCTGGGGCGAGAACTTCCACCACCGGATCCGCAGGACCCTCGGCCGGTCGTTCGAGTGGGGGGTTACGGCAGAGGACTTGCCGGACATGGAAAACCGGGTCGTCCTCGACTCCGAACAGACCGACTCCGACGGCATCCCATCGCCAAAGATCATCTATCGGACGTCGGAGAACACGCGGCGGCTGATGGATTTCAACCTCGCACGAGCCCGCGATGCGCACGAAGCCGCCGGTGCGACCGAGGTCCACATCACACCCCTCATACGGGACTGCGGCTGGCACATCATGGGAACGGCCCGGATGGGCCTCGACCCCGCCCAATCGGTGATCAACGAGTGGCATCGCGCGCACGACGTGCCGAACCTCTACGTCATCGATGGCAGCGCGTTTGTCACATCGGCTGCGGTCAATCCAACTGCCACGATCACCGCGCTCACGCTGCGTGCCACGGAGCAGCTCATCGCGAACCGGAAAAACCAGGAGGTCCCCCTATGACACCCCCACCCCCTGTGTCAACCTTAAGATCGAAATCAGGCAGCGACCGGCGTGTTCGTGGTCTGTTGGGCGCCGCCGTGCAGGATCGCGTCGTAGGGCGTGCCGTTCTGCCAGCAGCGCCACATGACGCGGACCCAGGCTCGGGCGAGGATGCGCACGGCGTGGGGGTGGTCTTTGCCATCGG